>NZ_JASJGN010000152.1:0-20045 GCF_033791525.1 Desulfosarcina sp. | reverse complement strand
GGGGAAAGAAGGTCGGGGGGCATCGGATCCTTTTTGCCTATATCCCATGATTGGTTCAGAATCGGTTAACGATACCCTGACAGTCAGGCCAATTCAAGGACCTTCGATGGGAAGTCCCTGCGCACTGTGGATAAAATGGATTATATCTGTTAGTGATGGATCGGTTGCAGCAGCTTCTGCTGGGATAGACTCCATACCAACCACCGACCAGGGCCCCGATACACGGATTGGAACCATGACCGTCCTGTCTGCCGAAACCGTTGTTGCCAGGGCCAGCTCCTGGCTGGTCTACGCCGCCGGTTACCTGTCAGCGGGAAAACTGCTGCACGCCATCACCGTCACCGAACTGTTGACGATCACCGCCCTCGCCATCTTTATCGGCGACCATCCACTGGCGTCTCCGGCCCTCGTATCGCTGTGCCTGGTTCCCTTTTTCACGCAGCTGGATGCCCGGTCCCGATTCCAGGAATACAAGAGAGTCATGGATCAATTGGCCCGCTATGGGCCGAACAGGAGGATTTTCAAATCGGCCGCCGGCTCGCGGTGCCAGCGCGATGCCGCCCTGGCCGCCGCCAGGCAACTGGGCTATGCGTCGCATTGCAGGACCTGCTTCAGCACTGCCGGCTACCGCTGGTATCACCTGCTGCCCGACGTCGTGAACGGTCATCCCCGCTTTCTCATCTCGGCCGTATTCTGGCGCACGACTTTCTTCATGCCGACCTACCAATCCAGACAGCGGCTGTTTCATGATTTTAATAGCAGCAGCGCTGACGTCCTGCTCAGCGCCTAATCGTCATCAGCCTGTAAACAAAAGGACACCAGGGTTCTTGACCCGGTGCAATGATGGTGTAGATTATGAGTAAACATGTTGTTAGCGCCTATTTTGTTTCACAATTATAGGAAGGAATGGCCCGGTGAAAGTCACTGTCTGCGAACTGCCCAATGACCCAGATGCGCTCACTATACAATGGAACCGGCTTGCCGACCACACGCGATCGGTAAAAAGTGATCTGGTGCTGCTGCCTGAAATGCCTTTTCACCCCTGGTTGGCCGCATCGGAACAGGTCGATCCCAAACGCTGGCATCAAGCGGTGGAAAACCATCAGAGCTGGATACAGCGCCTGCCCGAACTGGGCGCCGGCGTGGTCATGGGCACCCGGCCGATGGTCTGCGGCGGGTTGCCCTACAATCAAGGGTTTGCCTGGACGCCGGACAGGGCGAGCGTTCCCACCCACACCAAATACTATCTTCCCGACGAAGCCGGTTATTGGGAGGCCTCGTGGTACGGGCGGGGAGAAGGTGCCTTCGAGACCATTGCCTTTGGTGAAGCCGTCTACGGATTTCTCATCTGCACCGAAATTTGGTTCACCCGGCATGCCCGCGACTATGGCCGACACGGTGCCCATATCATCGTCTGCCCACGGGTGACCCCTGCCTCGTCCACCGACACGTGGATTGCCGGCGGCCGGACCACCGCAGTGGTTTCGGGTGCCTTCTGCCTGTCGTCCAACCTTGCCGGCCCCAACATTCCCGGATCGGACTTTGGCGGCACCGGCTGGGTCATCGAACCTGAAGCGGGAGCCGTGCTGGGCACCACTTCAGCCAGCAAGCCGTTTTTAACCATGGATATCGATATTGGCTGGGCGGAAGCGGCCAAATCCACATACCCCCGCTATGTTGCAGATGGACTGGATACGTTACCATGAGCGTTAGCCGGGAAAGATGGTTATTGTGGATTGTCGCCCTGTTCATGATGACCCCATGCGCATTGGCATACGAAGAGGTCGAAGATATAGTGGACATCTTTGCCACGGACAGTGCCTTTATCGCTGTGGTGGATGGAAAACGCAATTTTTCCAAAGCTAAAGGTCCAGATGAAACGATTCTCTGGCAAGGGGCCAAAGGGGAAATCGGTGCCTTTCTCACCAATGATCAGCTGTTGGCCGTTTCGGTCAGATCAGGGCAATGGAACATTCGATCATTAAAAATCAATGAAAAAAAAGAGCCGCCCGACATGCTGATCGCTGCCCACCTGCTGATCATGCTGACTGGTGAGCGCATCGTCACCTTCGGCACCCATACCGGCGGTTTCGTCGAGACCCGCCTGCCCATTGGCGAATCGATCATCGCCAAGGAGGCGGAAGGCAGGGTCGCCGCAGTGATCACCCCGTCTCGGGCCTTCGGGTTCTCCTCCTATCGCAGAGGCGTTGCCGAAATTCGTTTCCAGCTGAAGGAGACTGTTGTTTCACTGAAAACCACCTATAACAAAATTACCCTGCGAACGTCTCGGCGACTGATTACCTTAAAAGCGGAAGACGCCGTTTGGCGACAGTTTGACCTGAAATAACGGATGGTGATTGGCGCAGTGAACGGAAACCATTTTGATTCGGAATGGAAGCACCGGTATGGATATTGACTACAAGTCACTTATCGAAAACATTTTTGACGGGCTTTATCTGGTGGATAAAGACCGGTCCATCATCTACTGGAATAAGGTAGCCGAAAAGATCACGGGGTATCATTCCGAGGAGGTAATCGGTCGTCGGTGCCGGGACAACATTCTGGTTCATGTGGACGACAATGGGCAAAGCCTGTGTCATGGCAGATGCCCGTTGCAGGCGACCATCCAGGACGGCGCCTTCCGGGATGCAGAAGTGTATCTTCAGCACAAAGACGGCCATCGCGTGCCCGTCTGGGTCCGTGCAGCGCCGTTGCATGACACTGACGGCAACATTATCGGCGGCGCCGAACTGTTTACCGACCTGAGCGCTAACAATGCCATCACCACAAAAGTCAACGAACTGGAAAAACTGTCTTTTCTGGACACTTTAACCCAGCTGGCCAACCGCCGGTACCTTGAAATGGAGCTGAACAACCGGATTGCCGAGAAAAATCGCTATGGGGCAACTTTTGGTATCGTCTTCATGGATATCGATTTTTTCAAACGGGTCAACGATGCCTATGGCCATGACGTGGGCGATCGTGTACTCAAAGCCGTGGCCCGCACGTTCATGAACACCGCCCGTCCATCGGATCTGATGGGCCGCTGGGGCGGAGAAGAGTTTGTCGGCATCCTCAAACGCGTCGATGATGACGGCCTGCGTTCAGCCGCCGAGCGGGTTCGGTCCCTGGTGGAAAAATCTCATATCCGGGATAACGGCCTGACGCTGAAGGTGACAGTGTCCATCGGCGGCACACTGGCCGACCCAACCGACACCGCCGACAGTATCATCAAACGCGCCGACACCTTGCTCTACCGCAGCAAGGACAACGGCCGGAACCGCTGCACCATCGGTTGACGGAAAGCAGCCTTTTCTTTTTAGCAATTTTTAACAGCGATGCGGCAACAATGCGCTTGCGAGACAACTGACATGACACCACCCGACCCATTCACCATTCCCGAATACGACCGGGCCGCCCTGATCACCATCGACGTCCAAAACGACACCTTAGACAACGGAACCTTCAAGGTTCCCGGCACCTCGACCATGCTGCCGCAAATCCATCAATTGTGCCGGACCTTCCGCGCAGCCGGCCGGCCCATCGTCCATGTAATCCGTATCTATACACCGGATGCCCACGACGCCGACCGGTGTCGAATTGGGTCTTTGCTTGCTGGAAAGCGGATTCTACTGAAAGGGTCGCCCGGGCGTCGGCCGGCCGATACACTGCTTCCGACCCAGGATGTCCAGATCGATGACGATCTGCTGATGTCCGGTTCAATTCAACCCATCGGCCCTGCAGAAGCCCTCGTCTTCAAACCCCGCTGGGGAGCCTTTTATCGCACGCCATTAGAAGACCACCTCAGGAATCAAGCCGTCTCAACACTGGTATTTTGCGGCTGCAACTATCCCAACTGCCCAAGGATTTCAATCTACCAGGCCAGCGAACGGGATTTTCGCATCACGGCGGCGGTGGATGCCATCTCCGGTATGGCTCCGTCAGACATCGAAGGGCTGGAACGGATCGGCGTCAACTGCGCCACATCGGAAGCAATCTGTCGGCGGTTCGAAAATAAGCGAGCAGATTCGATACCGGGCAATGCGGGGACTACACCGTGACCGTCCTGTCTGCCGCACCCGGTAATGCCTTCTTCACCATTTAGCGGTTCTTCCTTCGATGTCGGCTATTCGATCGTATCGCTTTTTTCAAAGAGATTATTTCCAAACACTAAGCGGAAACTTCCCATGCCAGATAATCTCACGATAACCCTCCGGATCGGTGGCCCCCTCCGTATTGAAAAACAGTATCCTGGAATGCGGCCCGATATCCAGCCCAGCCTTTAGCGGGATGAAATCAGGCAGGTTGGCGAGCAGGTCCAGCAAACCGATACCGACAGCGCCCGACTCTCCGGCCTCGATACAATCATCTCCCGCCAGCGGATTGGCCAGGATGCGCATACCGTTGGCGGCCACATAGTTGTCACAACTGATATAGGCGCTGGAAAACTCCCACAGAAGGTCCCAGGCCATGGGATTGGGCTCCCCACAGGCGAGTCCGGCCATGATCGTGTCCAGATCACCGGTGACGGCATGGGGCCGGCCGTCCCCGGCAGCGGCTGAAGTGAGCAGGCAGGCAGCATGGGTCGGCTCCAAAACAATGAACCGGGGTGATTCTTCTTTGAAGACAGCGGCCAGATGAGCGACCATGGCCCCGGCAAAGGAGCCCACCCCGGCCTGAACAAAAACATGGGTGGGGTGCAACTGTTTTGCGGCCATCTGATCGATTGCCTCCATGCTGATGGTGGTGTAGCCCTGCATGATCCAGCGGGGAATGTCGGCATAGCCTTTTGAGGTCGTATCCTGGATAATATGCCACCCGTTTTCCCGGGCCATGCGATCGGCCAGCCGCACGGTGTCGTCGTAATTCAAATCGGTCACCTGGACCGTGGCCCCGTGGTCACGAATGTTGTCTACACGGGATTTAACCGATCCTTTGGGCATATAAACGATGGCCTTCAGTCCCAGTTGCTCGGCAGCCCAGGCCACTCCGCGGCCATGGTTACCGTCGGTTGCCGTGACCAGCGTCATCTTTCCGATGCGATGGCGGATGTCATCACTGATCAGGAAATTGAAATCGACCGGCGCCGATTCGATCCCAAGCCGGTTGCACAATAGTCGCGCGACTGCATAGCTGCCCCCTAATACCTTGAAGGCGTTAAGTCCAAAACGCGTCGATTCGTCCTTGACCAGAATCTCACCGACACCCCATCGCCGGGCAAGTGCAGGTAGGCGAATGAGTCGGGTTGGCTGATGCTCAGGAATTGTGCGATGAAATCGCCGCACCTGCCGGGCGGTGGCGTCGGTGAAATCGCCTGACCTGCGTTGGCCGGCAGGCACCGTCAACACATATCGGATACCATATTTTGAAATCTCTTGAAGCATGGGTGCATCCTGAAAAAAAATTCACATTTAACGGGTGATCGCTTACTTAAGGTGGCCAATTTTCTCTGCATCGTGCTGACCGCCAGGGAACCGATGCCGGTTGTAACCGGATGATAACTGATTAACTTTGAGTAGCGACGAACAGCCTTATTTCATCCTTCCCATAGGCCAGGAGCATTATCATGGCATATTATCCGATTATCCAGAAAAATGAACGGCAGGTTGCAACGTCAGGCCACCGTCTGCTGCCCATCTTCTATATGGAAGACTTCTCCGTTCTCGGATTCCGGGTGAACGACTGTGGCCACGCAATTCGGGTCTTGGATCGGCATGCATTTGTTCTGAAGCGGGCAAACGGAAGCATTGAAGTAAACATCGACCGTGCATCACAGATACGCGAAGTCATGCAACTGCTCAATGGCAGCGGTCTGGAATGCGAGATTGCCGACATTGCCGAAGGAATGTATCAGGGGTGATAGGTTTATCGACGATCCGCCGTGAGTGGATCATCGTGGCCGGGTAGTTGAGATCATGCACCCGCTTCGGCTGCAGCGAAGAAAGGGTCTCCGACTTCAACGCCAGTTAATTGAACCTGAACACCTCGACGCCGCAGTCAACACCCTACCGCTATCCGGTCATCGGCCGGCACTTTCAATTTTCTCCTTCAACTTGGCATCGAATTTCGCCTTATCGATGACAAAGCGTTCGTGCCGGCCGCGGGCAATCATATCTGCGCCATCGTGGGCCTCGATTTCAAAAACCAGGCGTCGCCGATCCACTTCAATCAGCTTCACGTTGACTGTGACATCAAATCCAGGAGGTGTGGCCGCCGTGTGGCTGACATCGATGTGGGTCCCCACCGTCTGTTCGTTGGGCCAGTCCAGATGCAGGTTTGTCAGTTGAATGCATGCCCATTCAAACAATCCCACCATGAAGCCGGTGGCAAAGACTGTCGGCATAACCTGAAATTCACCTGCCTCCGGGTAGAGCGCCGAAACCGTCTTGGCGTCGGTGACACGATATCGAAATTCGTGCTCGATTCCGGGTGCCAATGATTCTTTCATCGCTCCTCCTTTTCGAGAAGGATCAAGCCGATTCAACCGATTTGATTTCGGGAATCTGCTGCTTGAGTACCCGCTCGATGCCGTTTTTCAGCGTCATCTGGGACATGGGGCAACCGACACAGGCCCCCTGGAGCCGGACCTTGACGATGCCGTTCTCCACGCTGACCAGTTCCACATCACCGCCGTCCGCCTGGAGCATGGGCCGAATTTTTTCGATGGCCGCTTCTACTTTTTCTTTCATTGCAGGTCCCCTTTCGCGAAATTGACAAAGCCAATTGTTGAATAGAATCGAATCTCTGACTATTTACGCTTACTATAGAACGCCTTTTTAAAACGGTCAAACGTTCCGGCCAGGATCGCTACACGCATGGCCATGACCAGATTCAGGTAATAGTGAAGGTTGTGGATGGTGTTGAGCCGGTATGCCAGGATTTCACGCGCCGTATAAAGGTGACGAAGGTAGGCCAGGCTGTAGTGGCGGCAGGTATAGCAATCGCAGCCCGGATCCACCGGCCCCTCATCTTCACGAAAGCGCGCGTTGCAGATATTGATGGTGCCCCGCTCGGTGAACAGCTGCCCGTTTCGGGCATTTCGCGTGGGCATGACACAGTCGAACATGTCGGCCCCGAGATCCACCAGTTCCACCAGGTCCTCGGGGGTGCCCACCCCCATGATATACCGGGGCCGATCATCGGGCAGCAATGTCAGGGTGCCGGCCGCCATCTCCATCATCAACTCCTTGGGCTCACCCACGCTCAGGCCGCCGATGGCGTAGCCGGGAAATCCGATGGTCGCGATCGCTTCGGCAGACCGTGCCCGCAAATCCGCAAACATGCCACCCTGGACGATGCCGAACAGGCTGTTTTGCCGGTCGGTTCGCTCCTGCCAGAAGCTTTTGCACCGCTGGGCCCAGCGGGTGGTCAACGCTAACGCCGCCTCGGCCTGCTCATGGGTGGCCGGATGCTCGAGGCACTGATCCAGGCACATGATGATGTCTGAATTGAGGCAGATCTGAACCTCGATGGATTTCTCCGGCGAAAGCATATGCCGGCTGCCGTCGATGTGGGACTGGAATGCGTAGCCTTCCTCGGTGAGCTTTCGCAGCCTTGACAGGGAAAACACCTGGAAGCCGCCGCTGTCGGTGAGAATGGGCCGATCCCAGTTCATGAATCGTTGCAGCCCGGCAAAGCGGCCGATGATGTCGCACCCGGGCCGCAGGTAAAGGTGGTAGGTGTTGCCCAGAATAATCTGGGCGCCGGCCGCCTTCAGCTCTTCCGGGCTCATGGCCTTGACCGTGGCCTGGGTTCCCACGGGCATGAACACGGGGGTTTCTACCCGACCGTGGAGTGTATCAAAAAAGCCCGCGCGGGCCGCACCGGACTTTGCAATCAATTTAAAATCAATCATGACAGGTTTGTTCCACTGGTTGGGTGGGTTAAATTATTTAGACTTCTGGGACTGCCGTTGATTAAACCATCCCCGCGGCAAGCCGTGGGGAATGTTCTGCCTGAAACGGCAGCGCTTCGCGGCACCGTAAGGATCAAAATCGATTTGTGGTTCAAAGCAGTTCACTCGAACCCTCGAATCCTTGCCCCCTTGAACCCTCAATCGATCAACATCGCATCCCCATAACTGAAAAAGCGATATTTTTCCTTCACGGCCGCGGCGTATGCCTGAAGCATGGTTTCCCTGCCGGCAAAGGCCGACACCAGCATGAGCAGGGTGGATCGGGGCAGATGAAAGTTGGTGATGATGGCATCCACAGTCTTAAACGTATAGCCGGGATAGATGAACAGATCGCACCGGCCACGTCCCGGTTGGATGACGCCGTCTGCTCCGGTGGCATACTCTAAGGTGCGCACGCTGGTAGTGCCCACGGCCACCACCCGGCGGCCTTCTGCTTTGGCCCGGCTGACGATGCGGGCCGTCTCTTTGGAAATGGAAAACCACTCGTCGTGCATGCGGTGGTCCCGGATATCATCCACTCGCACCGGTACGAAGGTGCCGTAACCCACGTGAAGGGTGACGGCCGTCACCGTGACGCCTTTTTGGCTGATCTGCGACAAAACCGCATCGGTAAAATGCAAACCGGCGGTAGGGGCTGCAATGGCGCCCTGCTCACGGGCATAAACGGTCTGATAACGCATCCGATCCGCTTCATCCGGCTGGGTTTCGTCCCTTTTGATATACGGGGGCAGAGGCATCCGCCCGATCCGATGGAGCAGGCCGTCAAAGGGTTCCGGCGCCGAGAAGGCCACCGAATAGATGCCGTCGGAAAACTCCTGGACCTCGGCAACCAGTCCGTCGTCGAAATAGATTCTCGTTCCGGCGCCGGCCTGTTTGGAAGCCTTGATCAGACAGCGATAAACCCGTTTGCAGTCATCACGGCCACGACCATCGGTTTCGCCATAATCGAGGATCAGCAGTTCGGCTTTGCCGCCGGTTGCCTTACGACCATGCAGGCGTCCCGGGACGACCCGGGTGTTGTTCACCACCAGGACGTCCGAAGGGTGCAGCAGGGTGACGAGATCATGAAAATGCCGGTGTGAAAGCGCACCATTATCGCGGTCCAGGTGCAAAAGCCGGGATCCGTCCCGATCAGTTGCCGGGGTCTGGGCGATCAGCGCCTCCGGCAGATGGTAATCGTAATCGTCAAGTGTATACATCTATTTTGGCCGGCTCACGCGGCTATTTCCTTTCCGTGATTTTATAGAGGAGGGTCCGAGGGTTCCTCACCTCCCCCCATCGTGCTTTTATTCTTCGGCACTATAGTTACCTTCATGTTCAGGATCAAGCCTTAGGTTGCCCGGCCGGCTATTGCCGACAGGGCAAGATGACCCGGCTAAATATAAACTTAATTCATTTTCTGATCAAAATTCATAATATTTTTCTTGACAGAGGATTGGTTCGCATTCTAATTATGCCGAACCATAACAATGTTACTCCTTCGACTCAAATGAATAGCGGTAAAACATTTTTTTATATTCATTTCAAATAATTACATTGATATTAAAAAAGAAACATTATTATTCAACCCAGATTAATAAAGATTAAATAAACAATAAAAATTATTTTTATAAGTAAATACTATACCTTAAAATATGACCGGAAATTGATCCCGCCATCACGATCGGACAAACCATAACAATGTTCACACCCCTCAAACCCGAAGTGTACCAGCGGCTGGAACAGGCTGTTCTGGACATTTTTTCCCATTCCGATTTTCACAAGGCCAACATCCGCGACGTGGCCAACCGGGCGGGGGTCAGCTTTTCCACCATTTATAAGCATTACGGATCGAAAGAGCGACTGGTCTTTGCCTTTGTGGACGTCTGGCTGGGCAAACTGACCGAACGAATCTACGACCACCTCCAGGGCATCGAAGACCTGAAGGAAAAAATGCGCAAAGTCCTCTGGCTTCAGCTGGATTATTACGAGCGCAATCCAGGACTGGCCAGAATCATTTTCATGACCCTGCCCATGGAAACCTGGATGGCCGATGAAACGTTCAAGCAGAAAAAGATGATCAACCTCTATCTGGAGGTCATGCGCAACGGCCAGAAAGAGGGCCAACTGAATCCCCACGTGCGCGCAGGTGTATTGTTGGATTTCATGTTGGGGACGGTGCAGCGGGCCTTTACCATGTGGATCTCCAGGGGGCAGCAGGGCCGGTTGACCGACCAGGCCAGCATGCTTTTCGAAATGGTCTGGCGGGCGATTTCCAATCCCGGTAACGATCGGAACTGATTAACCGCCTGATAAAAACCGCGTCCGCATTGCGATGTTGATGGAATGGCGTGCATCGGAAAACCGGTACCACCATTTGAATTCGATCAACCGTTGTTAACAAAGGAGCATACCATGTCAGAACATCCCGATTTGCAAAAATGGAAAGAATTGTCCGCCAAGCAGCTCAGGGGAAAGACCCTGGAAGACCTTGAATGGGATACCCCGGAAGGAATACGGGTCAACCCGTTGTATACGGCCCAGGACCTGGAAGGCATGGCCCACGTCAACACCCTGCCCGGCTTCGCCCCCTATGTCCGCGGCCCCATGGCCACCATGTATGCCGGGCGCCCCTGGACCATCCGCCAGTACGCCGGCTTTTCCACTGCCAAGGATTCCAATGCCTTTTACCGACGCAACCTGGCAGCCGGGCAGAAGGGTCTCTCGGTGGCTTTTGACCTGGCCACCCACCGTGGCTATGATTCCGACCACCCCCGGGTGATGGGCGATGTGGGCAAAGCCGGCGTGGCCATTGACTCGGTGGAAGACATGAAAGTGCTCTTCGACCAGATCCCCCTGGATAAAATGAGCGTCTCCATGACCATGAACGGAGCGGTGCTGCCCATCATGGCCGGTTATATCGTTGCCGCCGAAGAGCAGGGCGTCAAACAGGAGCAACTTTCCGGCACCATCCAAAACGACATTTTGAAGGAGTACCTGACCCGAAACACCTACATCTATCCGCCTACGCCATCCATGCGCATCGTTTCCGACATCATCGTCTACTGCTCCGAGAACATGCCAAAGTTCAACACGGTCAGCATCAGCGGTTACCACATGATGGAAGCCGGCGCTAACAGCGTGCTCCAGACGGCCTTCACCCTGGCTGACGGGTTGGAATACGTCCGTGCTGCCATCGCCGCCGGATTGGACATCGACGCGTTTGCCCCGCGACTCAGCTTTTTCTTCGGCGTGGGCATGAATTTTTTCATGGAGATCGCCATGCTGCGGGCAGCCCGCTTTCTGTGGCATGACATGCTCAAGCCCTTCAATCCGAAGAATCCCAAGTCCTCCATGCTGCGGACCCACGTCCAGACTTCAGGCTGGAGCCTCACCCAGCAAGACCCGTACAACAATATCATCCGCACCACCTTGGAAGCCCTGGCCGCGGTGCTGGGCGGCACCCAGAGCCTGCACACCAACTCCTTTGATGAAGCCGTGGGATTGCCCACGGACTTTTCAGCCCGCATCGCCCGAAACACCCAGATCATCATCCAGGAAGAGTCCCAGGTATGCCATACCGTCGATCCGCTGGGCGGCTCATACTATATCGAATCGCTCACCGACGGCATTATCAAGGGAGCCCGCAAGATCATTGACGAGGTGGAGGAATTGGGTGGCATGGCCAAGGCCATCGAGACCGGCATGCCTAAATTGCGTGTCGAAGAGTCGGCCGCCCGCAAACAGGCCCGCATCGACCAGGGACTGGATGTCATTGTCGGCGTCAACAAATACAAGCTCGACGAAGATACCCCCATGGACGTGCTGAAAGTTTCCGAACAGGTGCGCGAGGACCAGATCCGCATGATCAACAAACTCAAGGCAGAGCGTGACGACGCAGCCGCAAGCAGTGCCCTCAACGGCATCACCCATGCCGCCGAAAACGGCGGCAACCTGCTGGCGGCCAGCATCGAGGCCATCCGCGCCCGGGCCACCGTGGGCGAGGTATCCGACGCCATGGAAAAGGTCTTTGGCCGGTTCGTGGCCACCACCCAGTGCATCTCCGGGGTTTACGCGTCGGAATATGCGGACAGCGCGGTCATTGACGCCATTCGTAAGCGCACCGCAGAATTTATGGAAAAAGAGGGCCGGCGCCCCCGCATCCTGCTCACCAAAATGGGCCAGGACGGGCATGACCGCGGCGTCAAAGTGGTGGCGACCGCCTTTGCCGATCTGGGCTTTGACGTGGATATCAGCCCCATGTTCCAGACGCCGGAGGAAGCGGCCAAAATGGCCGTGGAGAACGACGTTCACCTGGTGGGCGCCTCCAGCCTGGCCGCCGGCCACAAGGCGCTGGTGCCCCAACTCATCAATGCCTTGAAAAAAGCCGGTGGCGAAGACATTCTGGTCATCGTCGGCGGCGTGATTCCCCCGGGCGACTACGACTTTCTGTATCAAGCCGGCGCCGCAGGCGTCTTCGGCCCCGGCACGGCCATTACCGATTCGGCCAACAAGGTTCTCAACGCCTTGGACAGCCGGAAATCATAATCAAGCACGATATGAACTATTCAGATTATAATGGATTTTGGGAAACAACAAATTGCAAGCACCAAAATTTAAATCCTAAAATCCAGATAAAGCCCAAATTACAATAGCCAAATATCAAAAAAATCAGTCGGTTGTTATATTGATTCCTCCAATATTGATGATTGGAATGTCCCTTCTTCAAAATCATGCGGTTTGGAATTTAGAATCTGGCTATTGTAGTTTATTTGTTATTTGGGTTTTGGTTATTGTTATTTAGCTTTTGTTTTCTGACATAAGAAACGCGAAATTCAGGATTACAATACTAATGGGTGAAAGTGACCCCGAATTTTATATTGACGGCGTCCGCACTGGCAACCGACGCATCCTGGCCAAGACCATAACCCTGATCGAAAGTGCGCACCCCGCGCACCGGCAATTGGGGCGCACCGTAGTGGGCCGGCTGCTTCCTGAAACGGGCGAGTCGGTTCGCCTCGGCATCACCGGCGTTCCCGGTGTCGGCAAAAGCACTTTCATCGAGAGCTTCGGCATGATGCTGGTAGAAAAGGGGCTTCAGGTGGCGGTGCTGGCCGTGGATCCCTCCAGCACCCGCAGCGGCGGCAGCATCATGGCGGACAAAACCCGCATGGAACGGCTTTCCGTTGCACCGGGTGCGTTTATCCGCCCGTCGCCCTCGGGCGGAACCCTGGGCGGCGTGGCCCGCATGACTCGGGAGACCCTGCTGGTTTGCGAAGCGGCCGGGTTCGATGTGGTGCTCGTGGAAACGGTAGGCGTGGGACAGTCGGAAACCACGGTGTCCTCCATGGTCGACTTTTTCCTGGTCCTCATGCTGGCCGGCGCCGGAGACGAACTTCAAGGCATCAAAAAGGGGGTGTTGGAACTGGCCGACGCGGTGGCCATCAACAAGGCCGACGGCGACAACATGGAAAAGGCCGAAAAGGCCCGACGGTCCTATGAGATGGCCCTGCATCTGCTCAACCCGGCAACGCCCACCTGGTCGCCGCCGGTGCTGGCCTGCAGCGCCTTGACATTGTCCGGAGTGGACACACTTTGGGATACCATCCAGGACCATCGCCGGCGGCTGTCCACCACCGGTGAGTTGGATGAAAAACGTCGCCGCCAGGCATTGGCCTGGATGTGGTCCCGCATCGAGGATGGGCTCAAAGAGCGGTTCTTCGGCAACCATACGGTCAAGGCCCGCTTACGGGAGATTGAGGCGTCGGTGGAGCGCGGAGAACTCTCCCCCACCGCAGGCGCTGAAAAGCTTCTTTTTTTGCTTGACAACGATCACTGAGTCTATAAAGGTTAATGTTTAATCTCCAGCATGCATTCCATATTTATAAATTGTTCAACCACTTATTATTTCAAATTATATTTAATTCTGCGGACGGCTGACGGATTGCGTTCCTGATTGCCCGGCAGCTAGTCTAAAAGTTTTGAACTTCAGGTGAAAGGAATCTGACATGGGTATAGTGAAGGAAAAAATCAAGGATCTCAAGGCGCGTGAAGCGCGCATTCTTGAGATGGGCGGAGAAAAGCTGGTCGCCAAGCACAAGGAGAACGGCAGGCTGACCGCCCGTGAACGGCTGGGCAAGCTATTCGACAAGGCAACCTTTCGGGAGATCGACATGTTCGTGCAGCACCGCTGCGTCAATTTTGGAATGGCGGATGTCGGAATTCCCTCGGACGGCGTGGTTACCGGTCACGGCCTGGTGGACGGCCGGCCGGTGTTCGCTTTTGCCCAGGATTTCACCTCCCGCGCGGGCAGCCTCGGTGAGATGCAGGCCAAAAAGATCTGCAAGGTCATGGACATGGCCCTTAAGGCCGGCGTGCCCTTCGTGGGCCTCAACGATTCGGGCGGTGCCCGCATCCAGGAGGGTGTAGATTCGCTATCCGGCTTCGGCCAGATCTTCTACCGCAACTCGGTGGCCTCGGGCGTGATCCCCCAGATCTCCGCCATCATGGGACCCACGGCCGGCGGGGCGGTCTATTCGCCGGCCATGACCGATTATATTTTCATGGTCAAAAACACCAGCTACATGTTCATCACCGGCCCCGAAGTGATCAAATCGGTCACCGGCGAGGAGATCAATTTCGAAGACCTGGGCGGCGCCATGGCCCACAACGAAAAAAGCGGTGTGGCCCAGTTTGCCTGCGAAAGCGATGAGGACGCGCTGGTCCAGATCAAACAGCTGCTGGCGTACCTGCCGGCCAACAACATGGAAGAGCCGCCGGTGGTGGATACCGGTGACGACCCCACGCGCACAGACAAAGCGCTCAACAGCATCATCCCGGACAGCCCCAACAAATCCTACGACATGCGCGATGTGATCCGCACTATTGTGGACAACGGGGAGATCTTCGAACCCCACCAGCACTTTGCCACCAATATCCTGACGGCCTTTGCCCGGCTCAACGGTCGGTCCATCGGCATCATCGCCAACCAGCCCATGGTCATGGCCGGCTGTCTGGACATCAATGCCTCGGACAAGGCCACACGCTTCATCCGCTTTTGCGATGCCTTCAACATCCCGCTGCTCACCATCGCCGACGTGCCCGGCTACCTGCCCGGCAGCCAGCAGGAGTGGGGCGGCATCATCCGCCACGGCGCCAAGCTGCTATGGTGCTACAGTGAGGCCACGGTGCCCAAACTGCTGCTGGTAACCCGCAAAGACTACGGCGGCTCCTACCTGGCCATGTGTTCCAAGGACCTGGGGGCCGACTTTGCCTTTGCCTGGCCCACCGCCGAAATCGCCGTCATGGGCGCCGGCGGTGCCGCCAATGTCATTCATCGCAAGGAGATCAAAGCAGCCAAGGATCCCAAAGCCAAGCGGGCAGAGAAGATCGCCGAATACGAGGAGCTGTTCTCTAATCCTTACTGCGCTGCCCAGCGGGGCTACATCGATGCGGTTATCGAACCGGCCCAGACCCGGCCGCGGCTGATCGATGCCCTCGAGATCATGTGCAGCAAGCGGGAACTGCGCCCGCCGAAAAAACACGGCAACATCCCCATGTAGCGGCCCTGTAAAAAAGCCAACCGAACCCAAAAAAGGTGCGATTTATGGAAGCAAATGAAAAAAGACTGGCCGCCGCCCTTGCCGCGGTAAGTGCCTATATCCAGACCGAAGAGGAAGCATTGGTCATGCCGGCCCCCAAGCGGCCGGAGCCCCGCCGCTTTGAACAGGGCAACCTGTGGGGACTTGCCGGCCGACAGGGCATGATGCAGATGCGCAACCTCATGCAGATGAAAACCTTCAACCGACTCCGCTAGGGTTGGGGACGAAACAGCATCCAAAGAGCCATTAAACATCCAATTTTTAAGAGGAGACCCATACGATGAGTGACCACGATCAAGTCAAAATGACCAAAATGAATTACGATGTGAAACGGCCCAAGGCGGAAAACCCGTTGAAGGTCATGGATCTGAGCCTGCGAGACGGACACCAGAGCCTGTTCGCCACCCGTGGGCGCACCGAGGACATGATCCCGGTGGCCGAACTGATGGACCAGGTGGGCTTCTGGGCCGTGGAAACCTGGGGCGGCGCCACCTTCGACACCATGCACCGTTTCCTCAACGAGGATCCCTGGGAGCGCATCCGCACCCTGAAGCGCTACTTCAAGAAGACCCCCTTCTCCATGCTCCTGCGGGCCCAGAACCTGGTGGGCTACCGAAATTACGCCGACGACGTGGCCAATGCCTTCATGGACCGCTCCTGCGAAAACGGCATGGACATCTTCCGCACCTTCGACGCCCTCAACGACTACCGCAATTTCGAGACCGTGGTGCCCAAAATCAAAGAGTACGGCAAGCACTTCCAGGGCTGCATCTGCTACACGCTGACCGAACCGCGTCTGGGCGGCGAGGTCTACAACCTGGATTACTATGTGAATAAAGCCAAGGATCTGGATGCCATGGGCGCCGACTCCATCTGTATCAAGGATATGGCCGGCCTCATCGCCCCCTACGATGCCTATGCCGTGGTCAAGGCCATCAAAGAGGCGGTCAAACTGCCTGTCCACCTGCACAGCCACTTCACTTCGGGCATGTCTCCGCTGAGCCACCTCAAAGCCATCGAGGCGGGCGTGGACATCATCGACACGGTCATGACGCCCTATGCCTACCGCACCTCCCACGCCGCCGTGGAGCCAATGGTGATGAGCCTTTTGGGAACCAACCGCGACACCGGCTTCGACATCCACCTGCTGGCCCAGATCAACGAGATCTTCGAAAAAGAGGTCATGCCCAAGTACAAGCACCTGCTGGACGACTCCAAGATGTCGATCATCGACATCAACGTGCTTTTGCACCAGACCCCGGGCGGCATGCTCTCCAACCTGGTCAACCAGCTGCGCGACATGGACGCCCTGGACAAGATCGGCGAGGTGTACAAGGAACTGCCGCGGGTCCGCAAGGACCTGGGCCAAATCCCCCTGGTCACCCCCACCAGCCAGATCGTAGGCATCCAGACCGTCAACAATGTGCTTTTCGACACCCCGGAGGAGCGCTACAAGATGATCACCGGGCAGGTCAAGGACCTGTGCTACGGCCTGTACGGCAAGACCGCCGTGCCGATCAATCCCGAGGTGCAGAAGAAGGCCCTCAAAGGCTACGACCGCGGCGAGGAGCCCATCACCTGCCGGCCTGCCGAAGTGCTCGAGCCGGAGATGGAAAAGGCCAAGGCCGAAATCGGCGACCTGGCGGTGGATATGGACGATCTGGTGCTCTACGCCATCTACCCGGTCACCGGCAAGAAGTTCCTGCAGTGGAAATACGGTAAGGAAGAGCCGCCCGCAGCAGTCAAACCCATCACCATGCAGCAGGTGAAAAAGAAGGACGAATTGCTTAAAAAAGCCAAGGCCGGCGAACTGGTGGAGAAAAAGAAGGACGCTCCGGCCAAGGGGGAAAGCCTGCGCACCTTCAATGTGTTCGTTGACAACGACTACTTTGAGGTAGGCGTGGACGAAGTGGGCGGCAGCCCCATCTTGAAATACGCCCAGCAGATTCAGCTGTCCGGCGGACTGCCGGCGGCCGCTCCGGCCATGCCGGCAGCTCCGGCCGCCGCCGCTCCCGCCCCCACGCCTGCGGCTGCGCCGGCTGCAGCCGAAAAGAAAGCTGAAGCCGCGCCGGCAGCCGATACATCCGGCACCCCTCTGGCCGCGCCCATGCCGGGCATGATCGTCAAGTACGACAAGAAAGAGGGCGACACGGTCAGTGCGGGTGAAACCGTGGTGATCCTGGAAGCCATGAAGATGGAAAATGCCCTGGCCGCGCCGGCCAGCGGCACCGTCAAGGCGATCAAATACGCCTCGGGTGACTCGGTGGCCAAGGGAGATGTGCTCTGCGTGATTGGTTAAGCCGGAAGTCATGTGACCCATAAGATGAGCATGGTCGCCCGCCTCCGGCGGATAACCATGCTCATCCTTTTTTTTATGCGGGGTTTTGCGATCGATGAACCAACAATTGCCACTGATTCATAAAAAGAGAAAAGAGGCCCATCCATGAAAATTCATGAATATCAAGCCAAAGAACTGTTCCGCAAGAACGGTGTGGCCGTTCCAGACGGCAGTGTCGCTTTTACGGTCGAAGCGGCCAAGGCGGTTGCCGATGGTCTGGGCGCATACCCGGTGGTGGTAAAAGCGCAGATCCACGCCGGTGGCCGCGGTCTGGGCGGCGGTGTCAAGGTCGCCAAGACAGCGGAAGAATTCGACGCATATGCCAACAGCATTCTGGGGATGAACCTGGTCACCAAGCAGACCGGCCCCGGCGGCAAACGGGTCAAGAAACTGCTCATCGAGCAGGGGCTCAACATCGCCAAGGAACTCTACCTCAGCATTCTGCCGGACCGCGCCACGGCCAAGATGATCATCATGGCTTCCGAAGCCGGCGGTATGAGCATCGAAGATGTAGCCGAGAAAACACCGGAGAAGATCATCAAGGTCTACGTGGACCCCAACGTGGGGATTCAGGCCTACCATCTGCGGGCAGCGGCGTTCGGGCTCAACATGCCCAAGGCGACGATGAAACCCTTCACCGTGCTGCTGAAGAACCTGTACAACCTGGCAGTCAACTACGACTGCTCCCTGGTGGAGATCAATCCCCTGATCATCACCGCAGAGGACGATGTCATTGCCCTCGACGGCAAGATGGATTTCGACGACAACGCCCTTTACCGCCATCCCGATGTCCAGGAATACCGCGATCTGGATGAAGAAGATCCCACAGAGGTGGAGGCCGGCAGCCACGGCCTGAACTACATCCACCTGGGCGAAGGCGGCAATGTGGGCAATATGGTCAACGGCGCCGGGCTGGCCATGGCCACCATGGACTGCATCAAATACGCCGGCGGCAAGCCGGTCAACTTCCTCGACGTGGGCGGCGGCGCCAGTGCCGAGCAGATCGAAAATGGCTTCCGCATCCTGCAGAGCGATGAGAATGTCAAGGCGATCCTGATCAATATCTTCGGTGGGATTCTGCGCTGCGACCGGCTGGCCAACGGTGTGGTCCAGGCCGCCGAAAAAGTAGGCTTGCGCGTGCCGGTGATCATCCGCATGGAAGGCACCAACTTGAAAGAGGGGCGTAAGATCCTGGCGGATTCGGGCCTGGAGCTGATCAATGCCAAAGACCTCAAGGACGCCGCCGAAAAATTGCAGGCCGCCATCCAGTAGCCAACACATTCAAATAGAAGGTCTTGTAAAGAGTTAGATTTCGGAAGGCTTCGTAAAAAGCGCCGAGATCAAGGCCTGCGAATCCCGAGGAATGAGGCGTATTCTAAATACTCCGCAGTGACGAGGGATGAAGCGTAACGCAGATATCGGACTTTTTACGAAGCCGTCAGTATTAATCCCATATTTCCACAACTCCACGGGCTTTGGGGCAGCAGGGAATGCGCGTTGATAAGGGAGGAAGCTGTGACGATGCACGCAGACTGCCCAATGATCGGCATTGAGGTAGCAATGTTGTCCGATGACGCCTGATATTCAATCCATGGCCTGGCCGGCGGTACGGTTGAATGAAGCCGTCGAAATACTGGCACAGAAGGCTGGCTTCCCGTTGGACGCCCATCTGGAGGCCGTCCCTCCCCCCCCTGTCCACAAACCGGATGGCAGAACGCTCGGGGATTGGATAGAAGGAGCGGCCAGCCGACTGGGCCTGGAAGCGGAATCTGTCTCCACGACTTACAGCGATGCCGGACGGATGGCGCACCACGCCGGTCCGGCCCTGCTGGCGCTGCCCAATCACCCGCAATCGGGCTTTCTGGTAATTTTCAGGGCGCGACGCGGGCGGGTTTCCGTGATCACCCCTGAACTGGCCGTGCGCCACATTCGCCCGGCGATCATTCAGGCCACTTTGACCGAGGAGATCGAGGCCCCCCTGAGAGATCCGGTCGATCGTCTACTGGCGGCCACCGGCGTGCCGCCGCACCGTCGAGACCGCGCGCGGCAGGCCATGCTGGACGAGCAGCTCGGCGAGGCCCGCATCGCAGGGTGTTGGCTGCTGCGGCAGTTGCCGGGCACCAATTTCTGGTCGCAGATTCGGCGCGCGCGCTTACCCCGTTATATCGCCATGCTGGCGGCTGCCGATGGTGTGTACACCGTGTTGCAGGCC
>NZ_JASJGN010000151.1:0-5050 GCF_033791525.1 Desulfosarcina sp. | reverse complement strand
CCGGTCAGGCGATGCCGATAAACTCGAAATTCATCTTGGATTGAAACTTCTCTACCCTTTTGAAGATCTCCTTCAGCATGGTTTGTTCGATGTGGGTCAATTTTTTGGGATTGATGTAGTTGTCCGGCTTGGTATCGTCGTCCATTACCGCGGTGATCTGCCGCACAAACCGCAGCTGCATGAGGAAACTGTATGCCTTTTCCAACTCTTCATATTCCTGAGGAGAAATAATTTTCTTGATCCTGAGTTGATCGAGCCGTTCCATTGTGTTGGTTTCATCGATCCTGTTTTTTAGGGCATACACCCGCGCAAAATCAACGATGGGGGTCATGGCGCTTTTAATATCGAAAGCATTGCGATGCCGACCTTTGGATTCAACCACAAAATTGCGAAAAAACCCGAGGGGAGGTTTGAAATTGAGGGCATTTTCGGTCATGTGCCGGAAAAAGCCGGGCCATCCATCAAGCGATGCGAACAGATGCTGTCGCAATTCGGCAATCAGCGAGTCTTCTCCAAACCCGCGTCGGAAATCGAAGAAAATACTGGCCTGAAGGAGGTCCTCGGCTTCGGCGGCATGAATCCAATCGCTGAAGTAGGCCTTCCATCGGCTAAGGGATTGACACCACTTTGGATTCTTGGCCATGACCCCACCCGTACAAAAATCGTAGCCGGCCTGGTTTAGCAATGTGCAGGCGATGTCACCGAACTTTAGAAAATAGCGATCTACGGAATCAGCGTCATCCGGTTGCGGATCCTGGTAAATGATGGCGTTGTCCTGATCGGTTTTCAGGGTCTGTTCCTGCCGGCCTTCGCTGCCCAAAATCATGAACACGAAGGGCACCGGGGGGGGGGGCATCTCATCCAGGGTCATGGACATAAGCTTATTTAAAATCGCGTCGGACACCGTGGTGATAAAGCGGGTCACATTTTTGGCCGTGGCGCCGCTGTGGATAAGGCTGCGAACCAATCTGGGCAATTGCTGATGCTTATCGATAATAATATCCAGGTCGGTCGCCATCTGAATTTCGCGCAGCAGAAACAGCGGGGATTGCCCCTGGTAGGCTAAAATATCCTTGCTGGACAGCATGCCAATAATGTTTTCGTCTGCATCCCTGATGCCCACATGCTGAAAATCCTCCTCCATCATGGTCATCATGGCCTCGAAAACCAGCGCTTTATCCGATATCGTTCGCAGAGGTGCAGACATGATGCTGCCCACCGGTTTATCGATGGGATGTCCACGCGCAATCACCTTGCGGGCAAAATCCCTTTCGGTGACGATGCCCACCTGTTCCGGATCCTTCGAACGTATGAACGCATAGCTGCTCTTCTGGCGCAGCATGGTACCGGCAGCATCCCTTATTGAGTCGCCGGCATCGCAGAAGACTGGATTGCGTGAATAGATCTGGGACAAGGGTTGATTGAAAAACTGAAGGCTGCCCTCTTGAGGGTGCAATGTTTTGGCAATAATCGCTGCATATGACCGGCTGAGCATCCGTTTCCCGAAGGTATCGGAAAAAAAGTCGGAGAATACGCTGTATTTCTCACATAGCTCAAAAAAAACATGGCTGGGCAGCACACAAAAGGTGGAGTCTTCGATCACCTCCAGGGTGCGCACAGCCAACCCGTCATTCAGGAGCATGGAGATACCGCCGAATAGATCACCTTCGGACAGCAAGTCACGCATCTTCTTGGCGCCTTTTTCTTCAAAATACCGCTCCGCGGCACCTTTTTGAAGCATGTACAGGTAGCCAACGCGTGTCTTGCCCTGAACAAAAGGGACGGTTCCTCGCGGGTAGTTAATGCGTGAGAGTGTTTGGGCGGCACGATCGAGCTCATCTTCGGGCAGGAAGGTAAAGGGATCGATGCCGGACAAAAAAAGACGCGCTTGGACGACCCTGGTAATGGCATCTATGGATTCATCAAAGATATTATTACTGAAATTGGCCAAAAAATATTCATAAAAAGCCTTGTTCTTGGTACATATCTCCATGATAACGCTGTCCGGTATGGAGATGGCATGCAAATCGGTGTCCACCTTGGCCGTCCTCAGGGATATGCCGGCGTTCAACATCACCGAGATCCCCCCGAAGACCTCCCCCTGCTTGATGTATCCGCTCAATTCCGGTTCCCCTCGATCATCCTGATAGAGGGAAAGCTGACCTCGCATGATCACCAGCACATTCTCGATGCGGGTCTTTCCCTGCGTGGAAACCGGGTGCCCCCTTTCAAGATGGAGCAGTTCGGCTTTTGCCACAACCCGATCGAGTTCGTCCTTGGTGAGAAATGAGAAATGAGGCATGCTGGAAAGAAATCGAAGAATGCCTGCTTTCATCTGATCATCCTTAATCTGAAGGAAATGAAGGACCGCGCCGAAAATAAAAATGGGCCGATCGACCCCGTTTCTCGCACTCGCGGGCCGTCGGTTGCAAAGATTAAATCATCAACACCAGGCAATGTCAACTTCCCGGTGGAAGCGATATCATTGTATTCAGGGATGTTATACAGTCCGTGAGTTGACAGCGACGAGCCAGGATTAGGCCATTATCAATGGGTACAACAGGCTAAAAGGAGTTTCCTCCAGCACCATCCCAAATCAACAGTTTGATGGTGCTGGAAGGAATGAACGATTGAACAATAAGGATTGGTTTACTATAATTGGGCCATTTTCTGGGCGACGGCCCTGAACGCTTCTGAGACGGGGGAATCCTTGTGCTGCTGCTGATAGGAGACGCCGGCGTCTCCGCATTCCACCATCTTTTGATCAAAGGGGATTTTTCCAAGGAAAGGAATGCCGGCGGCAAGAGCGGTTTTTTCCCCGCCACCGGATCCGAAAAGATCAATAAACGAATCGCAGTGGGGACAGGCGAACCCACTCATGTTCTCGATGAGCCCGAAGATTTCCATCTTGACCGTTTTGCAGAAGTTGATCGATTTTCTGACATCCGCCAAAGAGACTTCCTGGGGAGTGGTAACGATGATGGCCTTGGCATCGGGAATCGTTTGGGCTATGGTGAGTGGTTCATCGCCGGTTCCCGGAGGGGCGTCAATGAGCAGGAAATCGAGGTCGCCCCACTCCACGTCTCCAATAAACTGCTGGATGGCAGAATATTTGACCGGGCCACGCCAGATGATCGCCTCATCTTTGGTTGGTGTCAACGACTCGATGGAGACGGCGCCCAAGTTTTTCGAATAGCGCATGGGATTGAGTTTCCGGTTGGTTCCCAGATCGAGCATTCCGGAAAGTCCAAGCATTCGGGGAACATCGGGGCCGTGAAGATCGACATCCATGATTCCCACCTGACGGCCCATGCTCGCCAGGGTCAGCGAAAGATTCACAGCGGTGCTGGTTTTCCCGACACCACCCTTGCCGCTCATGATAATAAATTTGTGTTTGATACGACCCAGCGCACCCTTGACATCAGTGTCTCTCTTGGCCTGAGTATCGGCCTGCTGATCCGCTGTTCCCATACTGCTTTGAATTTCTACCATCTTTTTTATCTCCAAATCAAGCCAGCGCGCAAGGGCTGCTACCGAGATCGGCACCCGGCGGGTGCCTGCGGAAGGCAGCGCGATCGAAAGTGTCAATATACCGGTTCGACCGGCTACTGGCTCAGGTAACGGTGGAAGTCATCCTGCCCGCACCCGGGGCATCCTTCCGGCCGGCCAGTGCCCAGAGGCTCATCCCACTGACGTTGACATTTCCGGCATGAAAACTGACGTTTCTCTTCAACCATTTTGTAGTTTCCGCCATCGACTTTGATGGCTTTTCCGTTAATCAGCGCATCGGCCACCGTCTGCCTCGCCTTGTGGAGGATTCGACCAAATGTCGCCCGCGAAACCCCCATGCACTGCCCGGAATCTTCGTGGGACAACCCATCCAGGTCCGCAAGTCTGAGCGCTTCCCGTTCATCCACAGTAATGCACACCTCGGCAAGGTCAAGCATGGGGATGCCGCGTGGCTTGAAAAAGCTGATTTTTGGATTGAATGCCACGAGTCGGTCTTTTCTGGGTCTTCCCATGAGGCCTCCATTAAAGCATATGCTCGGTTACAAGCTGTTATTCTTACCGGCTTCCATACTCAAACCATTTTCCCCGGCGACAGGGGAAGAAGATGATACCAACGCTAACCCCGATGCTGCACAAACAAAATGAAAGAAATGGTTAAAGGATGGGTATCAAAATTAATATGGCCAATTTACTGCCATTTTCTGGTAGTCACGAATGGTGGGTTCCAGGAATAGTATCGTTATTCTCATTTTGTTTAATTTTCAGGAAAGCTGGGGCTAAGATGGCAATATATTTTTGGGTCTATTTTCTACCAGGCGGATGTGATCGCCCTGATGGAGCAAGCGATATCAACGGGGACGATTCGGGCCGGCGTTTGAGTCAGGAATTTCCGGCGGTTCCAATTTCGGGTTGACCTGGGTAAAGTACTCACGAGAGTCTTTCACGAAAAGCCAATACGTGCCCACGATCGTACACAACACGACAGTCACACAGAGCATGGTTGAAATTTTATTATGGGGAGTAACGAAAAAATAAAAAAAATCATTGAGAACAATAAAAATATTCCCCACTACCACCAGCGCCCTGGCCCATTTTTTTATCAATACATGCAGAAAACATAAACAAAGGCTGACAATCGCCATTTTCATGATGTCTTTATCCGAACCCGCCACCGGCTCTACGGCCCAAAATAGCGAATAGATAAAGATCGGATGGCAAACCCAGGCCACCGCCAGAATGGCAAAGCTTTTCTTAAAGCTGGCGGGAGATTCGCTGAAACGGGCAAAGTAATCATTCATTTGCGGCTCTGTTTCTCCATCGGGTTAACATCGCTGGGTGACACACATAGTGGATCTTGTTTTGAACCCTCCCCGCGGCAAGCCGCGGGGAGGGTTCACCGTAGGGATATATATCGATTTCCAGTTCGCTCACTAACCCCGCCGCCCCGATGAGCGGGATCTTTGCTTCGCGCCGAGAAGCGACGGGGAACGCGCTCGCTATCGCGGCTCAATCGTCGGGTGAACTCACCGTGAGCGTCTGG
>NZ_JASJGN010000150.1:0-19829 GCF_033791525.1 Desulfosarcina sp. | reverse complement strand
GACCGACGGGGTGAAAGAGATCCCCATCGAAGAGCGCAACCCCGACGAGGTGCGCTACATCCAGGGGTTGGCCGACGGCCGGATCACCCGGGTGCTGGTGCCCCCCGAATCCAGCCCGGCGGCGGACTTCGCCTTTGACGTCACCCCGGCCCGGCTGGTCACCGGCTTTATCACCGAAAGAGGTATTTGCGATGCCAGCCAAGCCGCGATTCATGGGTTGTTTCCCGAGCACGAACAGGCTGCCAAGGTTGCCGGCGTGAGCCACATGATTTGATCAACCCACTATGTCCTTGACAACCCGCTGATAACCATCCATAAAACCGCCCATGCTTACCGACCTTGATAAGAAAGTTATCGCATCCATCCAGGGGGACATTCCCGTCGTATCGCGCCCCTACCAGGTGCTGGCCGAAGAGATCGGCATCTCCGAGAAGACCCTCATCCAAACCCTTCAAGATCTCACCGACCGGGGTGTGATCCGCCGTTTCGGGGCCACCTTGCGCCACCAGAAGTCCGGGTTTCAGGCCAATGCCATGACCGCCTGGCAGGTGGAGGAGGATCGTATCGAAGCCGTGGGCAAAATCATGGCCTCGTTTCGGGCCGTTTCCCACTGCTATCGCCGCGATCCGGCCGACGGCTGGCCTTACAACCTTTACACCATGATTCACGGCAAGAGTGAAGAGGACTGCCGGAGCACCGCGCGTAAAATGTCCGAAAAATCAGGGGTGCAGACGTACCAGCTGCTGTTCAGCCGCCAGGAGCTGAAAAAGATTTCGATGACGTACTTTACGGATGCGAACTAAGCCTCCCACCAGAAACGGCATCTTGCGGCCAATATCAGCGTTCTCACGTTATTGAAATCCTCGACGTAGCGCTGCTACGCCTGCGGTTTCAATAACGCTGCGGCCTTGATCTGGACCCCAATCTACCTTTTCTGGCCAGGAACTGGCATGTTGAGAGCCAAATAAAGACAAAACCTAAAAACCAAATGACAAATAAATCACAATAGCCAAATTCAAAATTCCAAACCAGGTCTTGAAAGAATGATATTCCAATGGTCAACATTAGAGATATCAAAACCAATAACTACTGGTTTTTGATCTTACTTTGAGATTTGGATGTTGTAATTTGGAATTTATTACAGCCCTGAGGGTCTAATACCCCGTCGCTTGCGACGATAAAATAGATTTCATCCTTTGGTGATACCTCGCCGCTTGCGGCGGGGTAGTTCATTTGAGATTGGCAATTTGTAGCTTGCTGTTTCAGATTTGGCGATTGCGATAGGTTGTTTGCGGCCTACGCCTTTTCAACAGCACCGGTTTATCCGGGTTAGGAAATCAATTGGTGTTGCCATGAACCCGTCCGACACCCCCCACATCCTGCTGGTCAATCCCTGGATTCACGATTTTGCCGCCTATGATTTTTGGGCCAAACCGCTGGGGTTGCTGACCCTGGGGTCAATTTTGCGCGATCACGGGGCCCGGATTTCCTACATGGATTGCCTGGACCGGTTTCACCCCTTCGCCGCAGCAGGGCCGCTGCCGTCGGCGCGCTGCGGGCGCGGCCCGTACCTGAAGACGGTTATTGCCAAACCAAAGGGACTCGATGACATCCCGCGCAATTACTGCCGCTACGGCATTCCTGTCGAATGGTTCCGAAACGACCTGGAATCGCTGGATCCGCCGGATCTGGTGCTGGTCACCTCCCTGATGACCTACTGGTATCCGGGTGTTCGTGAAACGATCGATGTCCTAAAATCGGTTTTCCCGGATGTGCCGGTGGTGCTGGGCGGTGTTTATGCCACACTATGTGCCGATCATGCGAGACATACCTGCGGTGCGGACCGGGTGGTGAGCGGCCCGGGAGAAAGTGCCGTCCTGCCGCTGGTGGCCGAATTTACCGGCTGGTCACCCGCACCCCGGTTCGACCCCCAAGACCTGGATGCGTTGCCGCGCCCGGCGTTAGACCTCGAACACCGCCTGGCGTATGTGCCGGTGCTGACCTCGCGCGGGTGCCCGTTCAAATGCGCCTATTGCGCCTCCCACCGGCTCCAGCCCCGGAGGATGCGCCGCAGTCCCGCATCCGTCGTGGATGAAATCGTCCACTGGCATGCGAACCACGGGGTTGACGATTTCGCCTTTTACGATGACGCCCTGTTGGTCGATGCAGAACGGCACATCACGCCCCTGCTGGAGGGGATTGTCGCAGCAGGCGTGGACGTTCGCTTTCACACCCCCAACGCCCTGCATATCCGGGAGATCACCCGACCGCTCTCCCGGCTGATGAAGCGGGCCGGGTTTCACACCATCCGACTGGGCCTGGAAACCACGGCATTCGAAGGGCGGCAGACCATGGATTGCAAGGTGACCGGAGCGGAGTTTGTTCGGACCGTGGGGCATCTCAAGGCTGCCGGGTTCGGTGCACGCCAGGTGGGCGCCTACCTGCTGGCCGGCCTTCCCGGTCAGGATTTTACGGGCGTCGAGGCGTCCATTGCCCTGGTGAAGCAGGCCGGCGTCACCCCGGTGATTGCCCACTACACGCCGATTCCCGGCACACCCATGTGGTCCCAGGCCGTGGCCGCATCGCGCTACGATCTGGAGGCTGATCCCATCTTCACCAACAACGCCATTTTTCCCTGTCGGAGCGAGACCTTTTCCTGGGAGGCGCTCACGCGGCTCAAAAATCTGGCAAGGGTTTGAGGGCGCATCGTCAAATCCAAGCCTCTTGTCCCATTTCGTGCCACGGACCTTTTCTTGCAGCAATTTGGCGGCGGCGGACTAAAAGGTGGCTCATTCCACCGGATCCAATCTTAGGTGGGCACTGACTTTCTGATATTCAGATTGACATGAACGCCTGGTTTTTCCTACACTTTAGATGCAAAGCGCGAACCGGGCATCTTTACCTTGCCTCCCCACCGATATCTTGCCCCCAGCGCGACACAAAGGAATCCCATCATGCCGCTGACCATTCAAGCCATCGTCTGTGCGGTCGATTTCTCTCCTTTCAGCCCTCTGGTGGTCCGTCACGCAGTGGCCATTGCACGGCGGACCGGCTTACGTCTATACCTGATCCATGCGGTGCACGATCCCCAGGATGAGGCGCACCCGACAGCGGTGTTCGAGCGGGGAGGAGACCTGGCCCATCTTACCGACGACGCCCGGCAGCGAATTCGTGCCCTGATGACCGATGCCGCCGTGGACTGGGAGTCGGTGGTGCGTTTCGGGGAACCGGTGGAGCAGACCGTCGCCTTCGTCAGCAGTCTGCCGCCGAGTCTCGTGGTTTCCGCCAGCCACGGCCTATCCGGTTTTCGTCGGTTTTTCATCGGCACGGTGGTGGAACGCATGACGCGTGCACTGGACTGTCCTATGCTGGTGGTCAAGCCAGGCGAGGGTGAAGACCACGGCCGGTTCAACGGTTTTCGTTCAGCCGTGGTCAGCTGTGACGGTCACGGCTACTGGCAGCGGATGGCCCCGCTGATGCCCCTGCTTCAGTCCGATGCCGCTTCACGAATCCTCATGGTTCATGCCTTGGAAGGGCCCATGGAAGAAGTGATAACGGATTCCGATGCGGTGTCGTATGGCCAGGTTCAGCAGGCGCTACAGGATCGCCTGGACCGTCGGTTGCGCACACAGGGGCGGCGGATGTTTCCCCATGCCGATCAGGTTTCCGTGGCGATCGCCCCCGGTGTTCCCCAGGAGATGGTGCTGGGGCTTGCCCGGGAGCGGGCGTCAGATCTAATCGCTGTGGGTGTGCGCCGTTCCGGCAAGGTGGGCCGCTGGATATCCGGCTCTACGACCGAGGCGTTGTTGCGCCGCTCTCCCTGTAGTGTGTTGACGGTGCCCGAGGCGGTGGAGCCCACACACACCGAAGGCCATCATCGATGACGGCCACAGGTGTGGTTTGGGACCCTGTCTATCTTGAGCATGTGACCGATGACGGTCACCCGGATCATCCCCGTCGGCTCAAACCCCTCTATCGGCGCCTGCAGGATCCGATGGTGAACCACCGGTTCACCACCATCGTCCCGCCGGCGGCCACAGACGAAGAGATTCTTCTGGTGCACAGTCCGTCCTACCTGAACCAGGTCAAGGCTACCGCGACCCATCCTGCGTCTGCGCTCAGCGCCGACACCCTGACCTGTGACCGTTCTTACCCGGTGGCGGCCATTGCCGCCGGCGGCACCATCGAGGCGATCCGGCAAGTCGTTGCCGGGACCCTGTCCCATGCCCTGGTGCTGGCCCGTCCGCCCGGCCACCATGCCGAGCGCACCCGGGCCATGGGCTACTGCATCTTCAACAATGTGGCCATCGGCAGTATGGCGGCGCGCACAGCCATGGGGCTGGCGCGGGTGATGGTGGTGGACTGGGACCTTCATCACGGCAACGGCACCCAGCACATCTTCGAACGGGATCCCTCTGTTTTTTTCTTCTCTTCTCACCAGTTTCCCCACTATCCCGGAACCGGCCACTTCACCGAAACCGGCCAGGGGCCGGGGGAGGGGACCACCATGAACGTTCCTTTGAGCCGCGGCTGCGGGGACGGTGAATTTGCGGCCATTTACCAGCGACTACTTACACCCGTGGCGCTTGCGTTCAAACCGCAATTGATTCTGGTTTCCGCCGGGTTCGATATCCACGCTGCCGATCCGCTGGGAGGAATGAAGGTCACCCCGGCGGGATTTGCCGGCCTGACCCGACTGGTTCTCGACATTGCCCGGCAGACCTGTGCCGGGCGGGTGGTTTTCTGTCTGGAGGGGGGATACGACGCCGACGCCCTGGCCGACTCGGCCCTGGCCATGATCGATGAACTCACCGGCCGGACATCGACCGATGTGGATGCCATGGCGGCAAGTGCCGATCCGGGCCGACTGAACACCATCGTGGATCGATGCATTCACACCCACCGAAGGTTCTGGAAGGAACTGGAAGGGCAGCTGTCCAAGCATCGGCGACCGCAAAACCACTGGAGCAATCCGTAAGCCATTGCACAACCGACCACAACCCAATTTCATCAGGCAGGGGGTCACATGAACAGGATCAGCATCATGGAAGCGTCTGTCCGTAAGTGGGACCGGATCATTGCCGGCAAGGGCTCCGACGGCGGCGTCCTCGATTGTCCCCCCTGCCGCATCTTTTACGTGCTTGTCTGCACAGGGTGCCCCATTGCGCGGTATACGGGGAAAAAGTTCTGCAAGGGATCGCCGTACATCGAATGGTATTGGCACCAGAACGATGTCCACGGCAAGATGTTTCGAAAAGTATACTGCCCGGAATGCGAACGGCTGGCCCGTAACATGCGGGACTTCATGGTTGAGATCGTCGACCACCTGAAGGCCCAACAAGCGGCGGCTGAAAGCGGGGAACCATCGTGAGGATCCGGCGGCATTCATTGCCGGTTCTCGACACAGGCGGGTTCCGGTGATGATCTGGGTGGCCCTGGGCCTGACCGCCGAGACGGCGGTTTTTATACTGGCGGCCACTGCCTGGTTCCTGTCCATGGGATATACCCTTGCCGAAGCCGGCGCCGGCGCCGTCGTGATGGTATTCATGGCCCTTTCACTGATCCATCAGATGTCTCTTTTTATTGGATCGCCGCTACCCGGTTACATCCTGGAACCCGCCGCCCTGGCAGGACTTTTGTTTTTTGGTGTCCGCCGGTTGCCGCACCTGCTCCGGGAGCTGGTATCGGCGACTCGCCTGGTGCACCAGGAGATTTTTTCAGGGTTGACCATCGCGGCCGCCTGGACGGCGATGGCGGGCCTGGTGATGGTGGGATGGTTGTCGACGGATCACCTGCCGACCGTCCATCCATGGGACGGACTGATGACCGGTTCGGTCTTCGGTGGCCTATTTCGAATGGCGGGCATCGATGCGATCCCCCCGCTCAACGCCACGGCCCTGTTTTACCACACGGCCCGGTTTGGCCTGGGACCCAACGCCTGCGGTTTCGGTTTGTTGGCCCACATGGCAGTAGGCTTTTCGACCTATGCCCTGGCCCGCCGGTATACCTGGCCACCCATGGCGTTGACCGTGACCCTGATGGTACTGAGCATGCCACGACTGGTTTTCCTGGGCTTATGGCCCTCGGCAGAGCTGGTATCCACTGCGGCCATTGCCTTTTCCATGGTGCTGATCTATCGACTCCTGGAGCAGCACCAGTCCGGGGACCTTCGCTTTTTCTTCCTTTGCATCCTGTTCTCCATTTATGCGAATCCGTTGAGCATTGCTCTGGTCCCGGTGATGGGGCTCCTGCTGGTGGTGATCATGATTCGCCGGCACGGATGGCTGCTTTGGCGGGAACTGCTTGCGGCCAAACCGCTTTTAACGGTGCTGACCCTATTGCCGGCTATGATGTTGGCTCAGATTCCCGTCTTTGCATGGAACCTGGCCCACGATCATCCGCTTATCGGCACGGCCATCGCCTTCGATAACCACGGCATCCTCGGCGCCGCCGTCAACCTGGTTCGCTACCTGTTTGTCAGTTTCGACCCTACTGAACCGCTGCAGCGAATGGTGGTGTGGCTGGTGGGACTGGATCTGAGGGGCCTGGTGATGGGAATATACAACAGCCTGGTGATGCCGGTGTTTGGCCCTGCCGGGGTGGCGGATTCGTTTACCCTGATCTTTTCAGGCAGCGGACCCATGGGCTTCGGTCCCTTTGCTTTGCTGTTGGTGGTGCCGTCGATGATCTACGCCATGGTTCGGGGACCACGGCGCCTCAAGGCGGTGAGCGTGGCATGGTCGGGATACCTCTACCTGGCGGCCCTGGTGGTTGCCTGGCATCCTGGCAGCCTCGCTGTTCTTAGTCCTTTGTATGCGGCAAACGGTTTTGTCGTTGCGTTCGCCCTGCCTCCCTGGCGGCTCCGACGGCGCGGTATGCGGCTGCTTCAGATGGCCTTCACCCTTCTGCTGGCTTGGTCGATTGTCAGAGCAGGATGGGCGCCTGTTTGATTGACCCTGCACCTTAGGTGTTGAAAAGCGGGCCGATGTGGATTACAAAAAAGGATGGCTAAAGGCGGGTGTTCCCGTTGTGTCCACTTTTTTCATCCCACACATGAATTAGATCAGCTCTATGAAATCGGCTGTTGCTCTGCGGGTAGACCGATACGGACTATTTGTGCAACGTGTCCGGCAACACATAAAACGATGGTGCCGCTCATTTTTATCGGCCGGTCTGTTATGATTTTCTCTGCCGCCATATTCAGGCGATCTACATCGCCATCATGGAGACGGGTGTAGAACATGCCGATCACCCACGTGGGGGAGGGTTCAATCGGGTCAACCCGGAGCGATTCTTGACCCGTCTTTACGAAGCCGGAAATTTTTTTATGCAGTGGTGGAGGCTCTGGATGGCCGGCCATCGGACACCGGCATCCATACACGGTTTAGAATCGTAACGCCACTTTGGATTGATGATCAGGAGATAAGGAGATTAATGTGAATTCCATGAACAGGACCCTCGCGACCGTAGCCGCTGTCTTTGCCCTGATTGTCGTCGGCCTGGTGACCTACTTTATGGTCAATAAATGGCACCAGAGCCAGATGGCCGTTGGCCGTCAGCAAGCTCAGAAGGAATGCCTGGAAGTGATCCAAAAAATGGAGGCGGACATCCAAGAGATGCAGGCTCAGTTGGAAACCGAGCGCCAAATGCGTCCGGGAGATGAGGTTTTCCCAACGGTGTTTGGCACGCCGGCTCCCGACCGGAATGCCGATGCCCTGACCGTCGACTGCGAAAAGGTAGATGTGCAGATGGTCTCCTTTTTCAACTACCTGGACAGTCAGCCTTACCTGTCGGACCGGGAGATCGACGGGGGCAGTGCCGGTTTCTTCCGCGAATGTGCGGCGCTGCTCATGGACAACCCGCCGGTTAACATCGGGGAGATGCAGGAGCTGTTTAGACTGGTGAAAAATGTGACCCATTTCTACCGGGTTCTGGGGAAAAAACGATTGATGCTGGCCAAGGATATCCTGGCCTCGGAAGAGCGGGTACTCGAGCCGGCCATGGCTGTTTTCTACGCCACCATCGGGGAATGCGGCAAGCCATTGACCGGTGACGCGCAGCCCTTGTCCATCGACCGGCTTTACGATTATGCCGGCTATTTTCTGAATACCCTGGGGGGGCGGAGCTATCTGCTGCGGCGGGAATCCAAGATGCGCATGCTGGTGAATTATTACGCCATTTTAGTTGTCGATCGGGCGAACGATGAGAAATTTAACCGTTACGGCATCGATGTCCGCCCCTATATCGACTATCTATTCTATGATATTTCCAACCAAAAAGGACTGACCTACCGGGAACGCTACCTCACCCGACTGACCGCCTTGCGCAACAAGTACATGTAAAACTTTTGTCATATCGCTTTTCTTGCTTGTGGCCCGTCATGGTCTGAGGCTATGGATACAGCATTTTAAAACGATTTGGGTCTTTTAGATCCTAATTTAAAAGCTGTGGGACGGTGCTATCCATGAAAATGCCTGAGTTGAAAATTGGTCATCTGATCAGTCGGCTGCCGATCATCCAGGGGGGCATGGGCGTGGGGATTTCCATGTCCGGCCTGGCCTCCGCCGTGGCCAATGCCGGGGGGATCGGCGTGATTGCCGGCGCTATGGTCGGTATTACCGAAAAGGACATAGCTACCAACGGGATCGAGGCCAACTGCCGGGCCCTTTCCCGGGAGATCCGCAAAGCCAGGGAAAAGACCCGCGGAATCATCGGCGTCAACATCATGGTGGCCCTGACCCATTTTGCGGAAATGGTAAAAACCGCCATTGCCGATGGGGTCGATATCATTTTTGCCGGCGCCGGTCTGCCGCTGGATCTGCCCGGCTTTCTGAAAAAGGGTGACCAGACGCGGCTGGTGCCCATCGTTTCTTCGGGCCGGGCCGCCGCGTTGATCTGCAAACGATGGTTCCAGCGCTATGGTTATCTCCCCGACGCGTTTGTGGTTGAAGGCCCCAAGGCCGGCGGTCACCTGGGGTTCAAGGCCGATCAGTTGGACGATCCCGCCTTTTGCCTGGAGAACCTGGTGGGCGAGGTGGTCGCTCAGATGAAAAATGTGGAAGCGAAGCACGGCGTCCGCATACCCGTCATTGCTGCCGGCGGCGTGTATGACGGTGATGATATTCGACGATTCCTTAAAATGGGGGCCAGCGGGGTTCAGATGGGCACCCGGTTTGTGGCCACCCATGAATGTGATGCGGATCTGGCCTTCAAACAGTCTTATGTGGATGCCAAAAAGGAAGACCTGATGGTGATCAATAGTCCGGTCGGCCTTCCGGGGCGGGCGCTAAGGAACCAGTTCCTGGTGGATGCGGCTGCCGGTACCAAACATCCCTTTCGCTGCCCTTACCACTGCATCAAAACCTGCGATCCGGAAAATAGCCCCTACTGCATTGGCATGGCCCTGGCCTCGGCCAGGCGCGGCAAGCTAAAAAACGGGTTTGCCTTTGCCGGTGCCAATGCGTTCCGTGTGGACAGGATCGTTTCTGTCAGTGAACTGATGGGTTCTTTGGAGGCTGGTTACGACTTGGCCACGGGTTAGATTAGTGTCGATCCACAAATGGCCAATTTGCCTGATATCTGCGTTATGCTCAAAATTTTATCCTCGGAATATCAACTATATGCCTGCGGTAAAATTTTTCGCTTGCCTTGATCTCAACCAAATTTGCCTATTTCTGAATGGACACTATATTGGCATAAGACGATAAGCAAACAAATAGGCCCGGTGTCTCGACAACAGAGGCGCCGGGCTTTTTGTTCGCCGCGAAAAGTGTCGTGATCCGGTCGCTAACGGGCAAACCGATGCCAGTCGGTTTGCACGAACCATCGATCGTAAATTGTTTCGAACCGCCCGTCCGCCTTGATTTGTACCAGGAACTGATTCAGAAATTTTAGAAAATCCGGGTCGTTTTTGCGAATGGCCCAGGCAATGGGCTCCTTGGTAAAGGGTTCGTCGAGAAAAATCAGATTTTCGGACGAATGCATGGCCTTGAACACGGCATTGAAAGGCAGATCGTAGACAAACGCATCGGCCTTGCCCTCCAACACACGCATGGCACCATCCATTTCCGTGTTCACCGGCATATAGGTGGCCCGGGGAATCATTTTCAGCACCGCTGCTTCACCGGTGGTCCCTGGCTTGGAGACCACCGTGTACGCGGAATCATCCAGGTCCTTGTAAGATTTGACCGCCTTTTCATGGCGGGCATTGAGCAGCACCGTTTGTCCCACGGTCATGAACGGATCGGCGAAATCGACTTGGGTTTGGCGGGCTTCGGTCACCGACATGCCGCCGAAAATAATGTCGAAGCGTCCCAGCTTGAGGGCCGGAATGATGCTGGTCCACAGGGTGTCCACAAACACCGGTTTGACCCCTAACGCGTTTGCCATCTCTATGCCGATGTCGATGTCAAAGCCCATCAGGCTCAGCTGACGGCCCTTTTGCCGCAACCCGCCGTGCCGGATCACTTTTTGGCGCAGTCCGCTGCGGGTGTCGATCATCTCAAAGGGCATGAAGCCGGCCTCAAGGCCGATGCGCAGTTCCCCGCGCTGTATGATGCCCGCCAAGGTGGAGTCCTTGGAAAACGCGACATCAGCGGCCAAGGCCGGTATGCCCCACAGGCCCACCACCATCAGGATCATGATCAATCGTAAATTGAATTGTTTTAGCATTTGCATACCTCCCTCGATGGCTGCCCTGCCGGCCACTCGCCGGCGGGGCAGCGTTGCTGTCAGGCAGGGCTTTTTACGCCGGCCTCCTCTGTATCCGCCTCGGCGTCATCCGCGTCTATGGGATCCATGGTGATATTGAACCACCCAAAAAGCATGGAAACAATCGGCGATATCCAGCAGAAGAAGTTGAAGGGCAGGTAGGCTAAGGTCGCCACGCCCAGTGTGGCTGCCATATAGGCACCGCCCGAGTTCCACGGTACGAGGTTGGCGGTAACGGTGGCACTGTCTTCGATGGCACGCGACAGGTTTTTGGGGTGCAGTCCCTGGTCTTTAAAGGCCTGGGCGTACATCTTGCCGGTCATGACAATGGACATGTATTGGTCGCACAGGATCAGGTTGGATCCGATGGCGGTCAACACGGTGGCCGTAACCAGGGAGCCGGTGGACTGGGCTTTTTTGAGGATGACCGTGACCACCACGCGCAGCTGGTTGGTCTTTTCCATGATGCCGCCGAACATCATGGCGCAGATCACCAGGGAGACGGTGTACATCATCGATTCGAAACCGCCCTTGGTGAGCAGGTTGTCGACCGCTTCAATGCCGGAATTACTGGTGTAGCCGCCGTATGCCGCGGACAAGAAATCGCCGAAGGTGTTCTTTTGGAAAATCATGCCCAAAACGGCGGCAACGATGATGCCGATGGTGATTCCCGGGACCGCCGGGATTTTGCGAAACGCCAGAACCATGACGACCGCCGCTGGCAGCAGCAGCAGGGGATTGACAGCAAATTGGGCGTCGATGCCGGCCAGGATCTGGTTGACTGCCTCCAGGTTGGCCTCACCGCCGCCATAAAAAAAGCCCAGCGCAATCTCAATAACCAGCGTGATGGTGATACTGACTCCAGTGGTGTAGGTCATGTGCTTGATATGGGTGTACAGGTCGGTGCCCACCATGGCCGGCGCCAGGTTGGTCGTGTCGGACAGGGGCGACATCTTGTCGCCGAAATAAGCCCCCGAAAGCACCGCCCCGGCAACGATCGGCAGGGGGAAGCCCAGTCCCGATCCGATGCCGATCAGGGCGATGCCGATGGTTCCCGCAGTCCCCCAGGAGGAGCCTGTGGCCAGTGAGGTGATCGAACAGATGATCAAGGTTGCCGGCAAAAAGATCTTGGGGTGAAGAATCTTCAGACCGTAGTAGAGCAGGGTCGGGACGACGCCGCTCATAATCCAGACGCCGATGAGAATGCCGATAATGAGCAGGATGACAATGGCCTGTAGCGAGTTGGTGATGCCGTTGAGCATGCCGGTCTCGATATCCTTCCAGCTGAACCCGGCGCGCAGACCCACCAGGGCCGCCACCAGGACGCCTATCAGAATCGGCACCTGGGCGTCCGACTCGTAGCGAACGATGGCCAGGCTGATCATTGTGACCAAGGCCAGGATGGATATCAATGCTTCCCACAGGTAGGGATCTCGTTTTTCTCGTGGCGTTGCCATGATCGTTCTCCTTTCGACGTTTTTCAATTGCTTTTGACGAGCATTACCGGCACGGGTGACAGCTTGGCCACTTTGTCCGCCACCGATCCGAAGATCGCCTTTTGCAGCGGGCTTCCGCTGCCCATGACGATCAGATCGATCTTTTCGGACTCGACATAGTCCAGGATCCTTTTATAGTGGGTGCCACTCACCACGGTCGACTTGACGATGTCGAGGCCCTTTAAATGTTTGTCCTTGAAAACCTCCAGTGTCTCTTTGGCGCGTGAGAGGAGCTGATCTTCGAAATCGGAGGCGATGCTCTTAAAATCCGTCTCCGACGGCTGCGACACATAGGCGTCGAAAAACCATTCGAAGCGTCTGAGCACATGCAACAGGTGAAGTTTTGCTCCGAACCGGCTGGCCACGGTGGCCACATAAGGGGCCACAACCGGAGAAATGTCGGTCAGGGCAACGGGAAAGAGAATGTTCTGGAAATCGACCATGTATGACTCCTGTCATTTGAAACTGTTCACCTGCAGGGTGGTGTGAGCATGTTGCCCCCACCGCCAACACCCTTACCTGGAAATATCGGAGACAACAAATTGCAAGCACCAACTTCCTAAATAACAAACTACAAAAATCAAATTGCAAACAAACTCCAATTTACAATGCCCAAATCTCAAAAAAGGGTAAAAACCGACATTGAAATTTAGAATTTAACTATTATTATTTACACGCTACGACTCTGCTGTTTTTTGACAAAAAAATCAACGTCAGGATTAAGATACAAAGTGCTCAGTGATGATAGCCTCAAGTGTGGGCTCGCCATGATCGCTGTATTCATAGCGGATGCGCGAATGCGGGCGGTTAATTTTCAGCAGTCGGGAGAGATCAACGGGTGTAGCCACGATCACCAGATCGCATTCGGTGGCGTTGATGGTGGCTTCCAGGTCTTTTATCTGCTGTTGGCCGTACCCCATGGCGGGCAGCAGATGGCCAATATCCGGATAGTTCGCGAACGTCTCTTTCAGCCGACCCTTCAGAAACGGCCGCGGATCCACCAGTGCGGCTGCACCAAAACGCTTGGCGGCGATCACGCCGGCGCCATAGGCCATGTTGCCATGGGTGAGGGTCGGGCCGTCCTCGACCACCAGCACCCGTTTGCCCCGGATCATGTCGGCATCATCGGGAATCAGTTCGGAGTCGGCCAGGACGATACGGGCCGACGGATTATGGGCTTCGATGGCCTTGCGCACGGCTGCGACATTTTCCGGAGTGGCGCTGTCCACCTTGTTGATGATGGCCACATCGGCCATCAACAGGTTGGTCTCCCCCGGATGGTAGGCGGTTTCATGACCCGGCCGGTGTGGGTCCAGCAGGACGATGTGGAGATCGGGCTTGTAAAAGGGCGTGTCGTTGTTCCCGCCGTCCCAGACGATGACATCGGCTTCGGTTTCTGCCTGTCTCAGTATTTTTTCGTAGTCGACGCCGGCATAGGCCACCACACCCATGCGGATGTGGGGTTCGTACTCTTCGCGTTCTTCGATGGTGCACCGATGGGTGTCCAGGTCCTCGTATGAAGCGAATCGCTGTACCACCTGTTGGGTCAGGTCGCCATAGGGCATGGGGTGACGGACCGCCACAACGGTTTTGCCCATTTTTTTGAGGATCTCGATGACCTTGCGGCTGGTTTGGGATTTACCGCAGCCGGTGCGAACCGCGCAGACCGACACGACCGGTTTGGTGGATTCAATCATGGTGTAGGGGGCGCCGACAATGATAAAATCCGCACCAGCGGCCGTGGCAATGGAGGCTTTGTGCATCACCTCCGCATGGGTGACATCGCTGTAGGAAAAGGCCACCAGGTCCACCCGGTGGGCCTCGATCAGTTCGCGCAATTTTTTGTCGGAATGAATGGGAATTCCTTGCGGATAGAGACTGCCGGCCAACTCTGCCGGATAGCGGCGACCATCGATGTCGGGAATCTGGGTCGCGGTGAATGCCACTACCTGATAGCGACCGTTGTCCCTGAAGTAGACATTGAAGTTGTGAAAATCACGACCGGCGGCGCCCATGATGATGACATTTTCGATTCGGTTGTTCATTACGGGTGACCTCCTGAAGGTAGTATTCGTTGCTTGATGGCGTTCCTCAGACCTTGTCGGTTAGCAAGCAACGTCAGTAACTTAAGCCTTCGGTGGTAAAAAAAACGGCCCTTTCGGAGTCGACATTGCGATCGGGATCGAAACTAATGCCATGGCCGTGTTTGTCGATTTCGATAGCGATCCCGATAGCGATAGATTCTCCCAATATGAAAACTGCTTAAGTTAACGACATTGGGTTAGAAAGATCAATTGCTGAATAGCTCAGTTATGCCTGGTTCCGTTGGTCAATGATCGGATATTAATTTTTGGATCAGGTTGCTTAACCGGAAAAGCTGAAAGGAAATCATTTTACATACAATGATATGATGATATATTGATTAGATAATAATTTGTCAACTAAATTATAGGCCTGTAGCGCCGCGCCTTCTGAACCGCTATAGCGAGCGCAATGCCCGTCCCTTGTCGGAGCGAAGCAGAGAATCCGAACACCGGGGCGGCAGTGTTTGCGAGCGGACTGCGTATCGATTATCATCCTTACGGTGACCCTTCCCGTGGCTTACCGTGGGGAGGGTTCAATCATCGGCTTGACTTGATCGGGTGGTTACACATAATATGATTTAATAATTTGATGTTTGTTCCCATGCCATCAATGAAGGGCTTTTGTGAAAAACAAACCATACCATCGCAAGCTCTATCAGTATATCGTTGAAGAACTTGGCCAACGCATCGTCCAGGGGCGATACCAGGCCCCGGACGTGCTGCCCACGGAAGACAAGCTGTGCGAAGAATTAAGTGTCAGCCGAGGGGTGCTACGCGAGGCCACGAAGGTGTTGACGCAAAAGGGCCTGATCCAGACCCGCCCCCGAGTGGGCACCCAGGTCCTGCCACGGGACTGCTGGAATTTATTTGACGCGGATGTGCTCCTCTGGCGGTTGCAGGTGGAAGATAAATTCACCTTTTTGAAGACGGTCACCGAAGTGCGTCGGATCATCGAATCGGAAGCGGCACGATTGGCCGCATCCCGCGCCAGCCAAGCGGAAGTGTCAAGCATTAAGCTTTTGATGGAACAGATGGTCCAAATTCTGAGCGATGATGCCAATTATGTCTACGAGAAATACCTGGATATCGATATTGCCTTTCACAATTCTATTCTAAAGGCGTGTCACAACGATCTGCTGTCCCAAATCAGCAGTACCATGCGTGAGGCGGTTCACCAGGCCCGTGAACACGATATCAACGACATCGATATCCAAAAGGAATCGTTGCCGTTTCATGTGGCCATTGTCGATGGTATTGCCCGCAAAGATCCGGAAGCCGCCTACAAGGCGTCCCAGCAAATGTTCGACGATGTGTGGCGAGACATCACCCGAGGCTGAAGCGTTAACCACCTTCCCCCTGATTTTTATCTTTGGTGCTATTTTGATTGGAGGAACCGGTTATTTGATGGTTAGCGTCATCTCGAGTGCAATCAGAAGACCCTCAATCTTGGCTTCGGCATCTTCGATATCGTCTGTCGATGAAAACCCGGAATCGAGTTCCTGAAATATGTCCTCGAATCGGGATGCGGGTAGGGTTTTGGTTTTTCTCTTCACTGCCGGACGCGCATAAAGCCCGTCTTCAAAAAAATAATTGCTCACGCCCGGCGCACCCTGGCGACGGAACGGCCAGTTCATTTTCAGGGTGGTCAGCGTCGTCAACAGCGCGGCCGCAGGAACAGGTTCGGAAAAGTCGGCCGTATTGATCATCCGGCCCAACCGGTTTTCCAATTCGGTAAATAGGGCTGCCAGCAGGCGCCGCTCGGTTACGACCAGGCCGTGCAGGTACCAGTGGTTCATGCTCTGGCGAACGGCGGTCAGCCAGCGGGACGGCAGTTGTCTGGCGCTGGGGCAGAAGTAGGTGCGGCAGGCCATTCCTCCGTAGTAGCTCAATCCCCGCCAGTCTGTACCCTCGTTGCCTTTGGCTAGCGGGTGCAGCAGGCAGCCCACCCGCCGTCCGTCGTCCTCGATCACTCCAAGGAAAGCGCAGTGGTGAAAATCCGGAAAAGGCCTTTCCTGGGGTTCGGTGCCCTCGACGCTGGTCTTGAACGCATCGATGCCGGCCACCGTGCGCGGCACCTCGGCAAACCACCGTGTGCGACGAATCAGCATGGCCTCCAGATTTCTACGGGAAGGATCGGAAACATTGTACAGGCCGCAGCAGGCCCCGCAGGAGATATGGGGGCTTATCTGGCACAGGTAAACGGTATGCAAAGAGGGCGCGGTGCTAAGGGGTCCCATGAGTAGCCGTAAAAAAAGGTCCGGCGATTTTCGCCAAACCCTTATAAGTTTGGTGCCCCCGGCAGGATTCGAACCTGCGGCGCACGGATTAGGAATCCGATGCTCTATCCCCTGAGCTACGGGGGCGAAAAATGCATATTACTCGATCCGTACCGACTGACCCGGGTAGATGGTGCTCCGTGGGGTCAGGCTGTTGATTTTCAGGAATTGATTCAGGGACATGTTGTATTTGCGGGCAATGATGTACGGGCTGTCACCCCGTTGCACATAGTAATTTCCTGAGCCTTTGGCGGGTTTCGCGTTTGCGCTTTCCTTTGAGGGGACCTTCAACACCTGTTTGATCCTCAGCCGGGTCGTCGAGAGACGATTCATCTTCTGAATCTGTTGGGTCGTCGTACCGTATCGCTTGGCGATAATCCACAGGGAGTCACCACTTTTCACCACGTGTTTCTGATCCCACGCGCCGTGTGATGGCGCGACTGCCTGCGAATGCGTCACGACCATTCCACGCTGAGGAATTTTCAGTTTTTTGCCGGCGACGATATAGCTGGATCGCTTTAAATTGTTGGCCCACATGATGTTTTTTACACTGGTATGATACCGCCGGGCAATGGTCGACAGGGACTCTCCCTTTCTGACCCGGTGATAAACGTACGCGGGGCGGGGGGGAGACGACACCGGTACCTGGTCGATCGACGCCAGCAACAGGTCTTTTTTCCCGACCGGCACCCTCAGAGAATATGTGTTGGGGGGCAAAACACTGTAGCGAAGCTCGGGATTTAGATCCTTGAGCGTGTCGAGTGTGGTCCCCAAGGGGAGCGCCAGATCTTTCAGGTGGATCTGACGGTCTACATCAACCCATTCAAAAGCAAGTGCCGGATAGACTTCGACATCCGACATCCCATATTTTTCAAGGTTTTCGATGACGTGCAGCGCCGCCAAAAAGCGGGGCACATAACGAGCCGTCTCGAAGGGCAACCGGCCATAAAGATCCCAGAAATCATCTAAATAATTGATGTTCTGGGTCCGAATCACTCGCAGGACCCGTCCTTCTCCGCAGTTGTAGGCTGCCAGCACGGTCGACCAGTCCCCGAATATGCTATGGAGTTCCTTGAGGTAGGCGATGGCCGCGTCGCTGGCTTTTTCAAAATCCATGCGCTCATCGATATACTGGTCCCTTTTTAGGCCGAACTTGTAACCGGTTGAAGGGATGAACTGCCACAATCCCAGTGCCCGGGCGCTGGACAGTGCCTTAACCTTGAATCCGCTCTCGATCAACGGCAGCCAGGACAGTTCGGCGGGAAGACCCGCGGCCTCCAATTTTTCGAGGATCATGGGCCGGTATTTACCGGAACGCTTATAGGATTCGATAAAAAATCTTTTTTCCGGTCCTCGGGTGAACAGGTTGATCTCTTTTTGTATGTTCGTGTTGAGTTCGCGGGGGATGGCATTGTGGTTGCCATTGACCACGATATTCCGGGATGCGTAGATTTCGAGGATTCGCTTGGAAATGAGAAACCGCAGGTCTTCCTTTTGTTGAACCAATTTGGCCGGGTCATCCGGTTCGACGGTCAGGATCAACGAGTAGGCCTTGTCCAATGCCTCCAAGGCACTTTCCAACTCACCGTTTTGCCAGAATGCCTGGGCGGCCTCGCAAAAATCCAGAGCTTCGTCCAATTGCTGCTGCATGTCCGGGCCAGACGAATCGGTTTCGACAACCGCCACATCACCGGCGTCAGCCTCGTCTGCGGGCATCTCCACGTTTGAAGAGGCGGCATTGGATGGGTCGGCCAATTCGGTTTTGATTGGGGGGGCATCGCTGTCGATGGGATTGGTGACGGACTGCGACGGCGAAACGGGCGTCATGGCATCAGCCTCGGTGCCGGGAGCGTCAACGGCCGACGGCGGTACGGGCGCTGTCGTGACATCCATATTTTCGTTGGCGGTTTGATGGGCGCAACCGAGCAAAAGAATCAGGGCCAGACAGACAATCGGTCTCGAATAATAGGAAGACAATGGGTGGTCCTTTTATGGCAATGGTATTTAATGGTTAAAGAATCATGCGTGCCGATGCAAAACCGCATGTTTGTGGCGTCCTTATACATTGGACGTCGTTTTTGTCAAGTTGAGATGATTACAGCTGCTATGAATACATATCGTGCGTTCTGCGGGTGACTTTAATCGGAACAGGTGGAAAACATGGCATGCATCATTGGCGAAAGTGTGCATGTATAATGATATCGATATGATATTGATTGATTTTCTATGGTTTCAGGCATCAGCGAAAAATTTATTCCAAGATCAAACCAAACGTATCGATGGTAAAGCCGCTATCGAAGTGAACATGCTGCCATTGCCCAAGACGGCCCGCGGATTGCGAAGCCGCTGGACATTTATTGCCAAATGGTGGATCATAATAAATTTTTTGGATATCAGAAAAATTTTGCTTGAAAAAATTGAATTTTGGGTATAAAAGACATCGTTTCAATCAAGCTTGCTGGTCCAATCATTTTCGGGGCCGGTGATTGGTTTGTTCTTTTAGAGTATTGTTTGCCAGCGTAGCTCAGTTGGTAGAGCTACTGATTTGTAATCAGTGGGTCGGGGGTTCGAGTCCCTCCGCTGGCTCCAGTGTTAACAGCTGATCATATGGTGGGGTTCCCGAGTGGTCAAAGGGAACAGACTGTAAATCTGTCGGCGACGCCTTCGGAGGTTCAAATCCTCCCCCCACCACCATTTTAATTAGTAAGTGCTTGTAGAAGATCGTGCGTACAACAAGATCGAATACGTACTACATGGCTTGCTTTTATTTGCTGCTGGCTGACCAGCGGCAATTAAAACTGAGAAGCGTCAGTATCAACGTGTTTCGAGTGTGAACGCGGGAGTAGCTCAGTTGGTAGAGCTTCAGCCTTCCAAGCTGAATGTCGCGAGTTCGAGCCTCGTCTCCCGCTCCATTTGATACCAAACGCCGCTTTTCCCTGGCCTGCCATACCATTTTTCTTTTTGTAGCTGCACGTAACGCCCACGTAGCTCAGTCGGTAGAGCGCTTCCTTGGTAAGGAAGAGGTTCATCGGTTCGACTCCGATCGTGGGCTCCATTTTTTAGCCATTGATTTTGGAAGAACGAAATAGCCAGAAATTGTCCATTCATGGGAGGTTGTAAAAATGGCGAAGAAAAAATTTGAGAGGACGAAGCCGCACGTAAACGTAGGGACCATCGGGCATATTGACCATGGCAAGACAACCCTGACGGCGGCGATCACGAAGTTGAGTGGATTGAAGGGGTTGGCCGACTATATTCCCTTT
>NZ_JASJGN010000149.1:0-20920 GCF_033791525.1 Desulfosarcina sp. | reverse complement strand
AGAAAAACCGAAAACCATTGCGATGTTGAGGGGTGTGTCAAATGAACGAACAGCAGCTGGCCTCCTACCGGCATCAGCTGGTTTCAGCAAACCTGGCCGAGTTTGGCGATACCGCCGACGCGTTGAACTGGATTTCACCGGTCGGGGCGATGGCGGCGCAAACCGAACGCGGCAAACGCCTCCAATCCATGGGTGAACGCCTGTATCTCGCGTTTAAAGGAACCAAACCCCATATCGGCCCTCTGTCTCCCGGCTGCCACATCTGCGGGGAAGGGGATTGGTCCTGCCTGTTCGTCAACGGCAAATGCAATTGCCAGTGTTTTTACTGCCCAAGCTCCCAGGCTGAGATCGGCGTTCCCACTACCAACCGGGTGCCCTTTAACAGGCCTGCTGATTATGACGCTTATGTGGGCCATTTTGGTTTCCGCGGCATAAGCATTAGCGGCGGCGAACCCCTGCTTACACCGGCGCTCACCCTGCGCTTTCTTCGGACACTGGACCAATCCAAAGAACGCCCGCTTCACCTGTGGATGTACACCAATGGTACCCTGCTGACGCCGGATCTGGTGAAAAAGCTCAAAGATGCGGGTTTGGACGAGATTCGATTTGATCTCAGTGCCGTGGGGTACGATCTGAAAAAAATTCGGCTGGCGGTCGGACAGATCCCGATTGTCACCGTCGAGATTCCTGCTATTCCCGAAGATTTTCAGCGGCTGAGGGAATTGCTGTTCCAAATGAAAGCGGTCGGTGTCGATTATTTGAATCTCCACCAACTTCGCTTGAACCCTTTCAACCGGGACCAATTAGACAAGCGAAAATATACTTATTTACACGGAGAAAAAGTGACTGTCCTGGAGTCTGAGCTAACTGCATTGGCGCTGATGCAACATGTCGTTGACCAGAATATCGGCCTTCCGGTCAATTACTGTGCGTCCGTCTTCCAACACCGTTTCCAGCGTGCCGCTGCGCGACGCAAAAGTGCCCGATTGATGGTAAAACCCCATGAGAGCATCACGGAATGCGGGTACATCCGATCGCTGTGTCTGGTCGGTGACCCCGAAAAGCTGGCCCGGCAGGAAGTCCATCTGACGTCACAGGGGGTGGATCACCAATTGTGGAGCATCGGCAGCCGCAAAGACCGTTTGTATTTTCATCCGGGCCTGTGGGAACAGATGGATACAGTTGGCCTGACAATAGCCGTTGGCTATTCAGAGGCATCGCTGTGCCCCCACATTTCATACCATCGCACCTTCAAGGAGATTCGCGTCAATTCAGAAAAGCGGCTTTTCATCGAAAAACAGCCTGTCGGTTCTGAAATTCATATAGATGATGCGCAGCGGACGCGGTTCATGTCCATCGTGAATCATCCGGCCAGTCCGGTCGTTCAAAATCATAATTCTTCCGACGACCGGTTTCGGGATTATGAATTGATTCAACCCGGGCTTCAGGATTATTTTTAAGGCGGTTATGGCGATCAACTGCCCGAGGCTGCTGATACCATTGCATTGACTTCCGGGGGCTCGCGAAATATTCTATCGGGTAAAGACGACATACAAAACGTTCTCAGGAGGATGCCATGGAAGAAAAGGCCAGGGCGCATCTGATTGTTAGCGGGCGCGTTCAAGGGGTCTGCTTCAGGGCGGAAACCCAAAAGGCGGCAACCATTTTTGGGTTGCATGGATGGGTCAGAAATAAACGCGACGGCACGGTCGAAGCGATTGCAGAAGGTGCAAAAAAGGATGTGATTTCACTGATCAATTGGTGCAAAACCGGTCCGCCCCTGTCCTGGGTGGAAAAGGTGGATGTCAACTGGCAGGACTACCACGGCGAGTTTAGTGAATTCGGTATTAACTATTAACGGTACGTCAATTCACGGAGGAACCCATGAGCGCGATCACATCCCTTCAAAAAGCCGAAAAATTCGAGATTGAAAAATACAAGGCCCCCAAAGATATCCGGTCCCTTTCCAAGACGCATGGGCCTTATACCGGATCGCCGCTAAAACATCCCCTGGACCCGGATAGGATCATCTTGCTGCCAGACCCGTATAACCAGAAAAGTCCCTACCTGGAATTCAGCAAGAATGACATCACGCATGTGGAGAAGCTGGCCAACATCGTCAATCTGGAGGGGGCGACCGTCAGCATGGTGCGAATATGGGTAAAAAAAGGCAGCATCGCCATCCAATGCACCCCGTTTAAGGTAACGTCGATGTAGCGTCGTTTTAGATGCGGCTGCCGGAGCGTATGGCGTTCACCGATCACGGCGTCCGTCTTCCTTTTGCCACACCATTTTCCGATCATCCCCTGATTTGCAAAAAGTCACGCGATGAGGCATTATGAGTCAATCGGGGTAGGTGCACGCGATCACTTATCGCTCAATCCACGGTCGTTATTCTCATCCTCGTCGAAGCCCGTTGGTAGTTTTTACACCCTTATGAGCATTCAAGGAGGGCCGCGTGATTGTTGCCATCGGTGAGATTCTCATCGACATGTTTCAGGATTATCAACGGATCGGCGGGGCGCCATTCAACTTTGCCTTTCATCTCAAAAAGCTGGGATTTCCGGTACGGTTCTTTACCCGTGTGGGCGACGATCATCACGGGCGGCGCATCATCGACCTGTTGGAAAAAAATGGCTTTGACCCGGCAGACGTCCAGATTGATTCACGGCACCCCACGGGAACGGTCCGTGTGGAGTTAGATAAGCGGGGTATTCCGGATTTTGATATCTGCACGAATGTCGCCTATGACCATCTGGATCTGAATATCGCCGATGTGTCGGGTGCGGATGGTGCTGACATGATTTATTTCGGCACCCTGCTGCAACGAACCGATGCCGCCTGCCAACAGGTCCAGCGCTTTCTCTCGCATACAAACAAGGGCGCCAGACGCTTTTGCGACATCAACCTGCGGTGGCCCCACGTCAATCCCAATGCCCTGGCCGGATCGCTCCGTCACGCCGACCTGCTCAAAGTCAACGAAGCGGAACTTGCAGAAATTCAACGCGCGCTTGGCGGCCCGACTGCAGAAAACGACGTCATGCCCTGGCTGATGGAAAGGTTTACGATCGGCGCTGTGGCGGTTACCCGGGGCAGCCGGGGCAGCGTGTTATACAGCCACGATGGACCCATCGCCAGCCCCACCGTGTCGAGTGTCCGCATTGTCGATACGGTCGGCGCCGGTGATGGATATGCCGCTATTCTGGCTGCCGGCTGCATACGGCAGATCCCCTGGGCAGAGACGCTTCGTCAGGCATCCGATTTTGCCGCACGAATCTGCGGTATTGCGGGTGCGGTGCCCGATGACGACGCTTTCTACGATGATTTTAAACCCCTGTTGAAAGGAGATGCCGATGGCCGCTAAGGGGCCAGCCATCCAGCTGTTCAGCCTGCACGGACTGATTCGATCGAGAAACCCGGAAATGGGAAGAGATGCGGATACAGGCGGGCAGATCAAGTACGTCCTGGAACTGGGTAACGGCCTGAGTGCCCGGGCGGAGATCGGCCGCGTGGATCTATTCACCCGTCTGATTGCCGACAAGCGCGTCTCATCAGATTACAGCGAGCCCATCGAAGTCGTCAACGACAAGTTTCGCATCGTTCGCATCCAGTGCGGTGGGCGTAAATACTTGCGCAAGGAAATGCTTTGGCCCCATCTCGAAGAATTTGTGGACAGGACGATCAAATTCATCAAACGCAACCATGCCCTGCCTGACATCGTCCACGGTCATTATCCCGATGCCGGATACGTGGCCATGCAGCTGGCCGAAATTTTCGGTCTGCCCTTCATCTATACCGGCCACTCCCTGGGTCGTTCCAAGCAGGCCAGGCTGCGGGATCAGGGAATGAGCGAGGCGGAGATGCTGAGGAAATTCAAAATCGATCGTCGAATCGACACGGAAGAGCAGATCCTTGCTCGGGCCGACCTGGTGATTACCAGCACCCGGCATGAAATCAAGGAACAATTCGGCTTGTACCACCACAAGGATGTCCCCGACTATCAGGTCATTCCGCCCGGCATCGGGATCGACACCTTCTATCCGTTTTATCATGACATGCTCGATGGTACGGAACAGCCAGAAGACGCCCGTTATGCCCAGGCCTCCATGCTCAAGGAGTTGAACCGCTTTTTCATGACTCCGGAAAAACCGTTGATTCTTGCCCTGAGCCGGCCGGATCAGCGTAAGAATATCTCCGGGCTGGTGCAGGCCTACGGCGAAGATCTTGAACTGCAGAGCATGGCCAACCTGGCCGTTTTTGCCGGTTTACGAAAAGATATCGATGCCATGGCAGACAACGAGCGCGAAGTCCTCACCCAAATGCTCCTGGACATGGACAAGTATGATCTTTATGGCAAAATGGCCATCCCCAAAAAACACGATTTCGAATATGAAGTGCCGGCCTTGTATCGGATTGCCGCCGAGCGAAGAGGGGTATTCGTCAACCCGGCACTGACGGAACCCTTTGGTCTCACCCTGCTCGAAGCATCGGCCACCGGGTTGCCCATCGTGGCGACCGATGACGGCGGACCCAACGATATCGTGCGCAACTGCCAAAACGGCATCCTGGTAAACGTCGCCCGCACGGACCAGGTATCCTCAGCGCTGCGCAAGATTATTGCCGACAAGGATTTATGGGAACGCTACTCGAAAAACGGCATCATGAACGTGCGTAAACACTACACATGGCAGAACCATACCCGCGAATATGCCGTTGCCGCGGGCAAGCTGACTGCCGCCAACCAACCCTCTGACCTGGCAACCACCAGGCCGTCAGGTCCCATCGGCCGACGGCTGATGAAGCTCAACCATTTCTTTATCACCGATATCGATAACACACTGATCGGCGACGACAATTCGCAGCTTGAAAAGCTGGTACATCTGCTGAATCGTCACCGGAACCGCTTCGGTTTCGGTGTGGCTACCGGCAGGACTGCCGATTCAACCCGAACGATTCTCAAAAAATATAGCATTCCCCGGCCTGACGTAATCATCTGTTCGGTCGGCAGTGCACTTTTCTATGGTAACAGCAGCAAACCCGGTCCGGGATGGGTCAGCCACATAGCCAGTCGATGGAACCGGGGCAAGATCGCCGGCCTGCTTAAAGACTTCGATTTTCTGAAGTACCAGGAAGAAGAAACCCAGCGTCGCTTCAAGGTCAGCTACTACATGAAACCGGGAAAAGATCGCCTGTCCACCATCCACAACCGCCTGCTGCACCACCGTTGCCGGTACAACCTGATTTACTCCCACGACCGCTACCTGGATATCCTGCCGTATCGGGCCTCCAAAGGAAAGGCCATTCGCTACCTGAGCTACAAGTGGGAAATCCCGTTGAAGAATTTTCTGGTCTGCGGAGACTCGGGAAACGATGAGGAGATGTTGCGCGGCGAGCCCCGCGCTGTGGTGGTGGGCAACTACAGCCATGAATTGGCGGATCTGAAGGACGGCCGGAATGTCTATTTTGCGGACAGCTCCTGTGCCGGTGGAATTTTGGAAGGCATGCAGCACTACCACTTCATCGATGAGGCCAGCGGAGGATAAGCGATGACCCTTAAAAACGAAGTACAACTGATTGTCTATCCAGACAGCTTGGGCGGCGACCTCGTCGAACTGCATTACGTGTTGCGCCGTTACTTCAGCCAGGCCATCGGCGGTGTCCACCTGCTGCCATTTTACCCTTCCTCCGCAGACCGTGGGTTTGCCCCGTTGACTTATGATGAAGTGGATCCGGTCTTCGGCACCTGGAGGGATATCGACCTGATCGGACGGGAATTTGACCTGATCATCGATTTCATGGTCAACCATATCTCAAGGCTGTCCGTCTATTTTCAGGATTATTTTGAAAAGGGGCCGGACTCCGAGTTTGCCGATATGTTCCTGAGCTTCAATAAACTCAGTCCGACCGGTGAAATCAGTGATGCGGAGCTGGCCAAGGTATACACCCGCAAGCCCCGTCCGCCGTTCACCGTTATCCAGCGCGCCGACGGCTCCAAGGAGAAGGTCTGGTGTACCTTTGACTATGAGCAGATCGATCTGGACTGGGATTCACCCAAAACCCGCGAAGTGATGCGGCGTTACCTGATCCAGCTGTCGCGGACCTCGGCGAAAATGATCCGCATGGATGCCTTTGCCTATTCGACATTGAAAATCGGCACCAATTGTTTTTTTCTGGAACCCGAAGTGTGGGATTTGCTGCAGTGGCTTCAGGATTATGTCTCCCCATTTGGCGTTGAGATTCTGCCCGAGATCCACGAACACTACAGCTATCATCAGAAGATTTCCGCCAATGGATACTGGACCTATGATTTTTCGCTGCCCATGCTGGTCCTGCACACCCTTTATCATCACACCAGCAAGGTGCTGAAACAATGGCTGGCCATATGCCCCCGAAAACAGATTACCACCCTGGATACCCATGACGGCATCGGTGTGGTGGATGTTCAAGATCTGTTGACAGCGGAAGAAGTCCAGCGAACACTGGATGACCTGGATGAAAAGGGCGCCAATACCCGTAAGATATTTTCCGGCCCCGAGTACCAGAATCTGGACGTCTACCAGGTGAACTGCACCTATTACTCCGCATTGGCGTGCAACGACGATTCCTACATCGCCGCACGGGCCATCCAGTTCTTCACACCGGGCATTCCCCAAGTCTATTATGTGGGCCTGCTGGCCGGTGAAAACGACATTGAGATGGTGCAGCAGACGAAAAACGGCCGGGACATCAACCGACACAACTACACCCTTGACGAGATCGCTGTCGACATTCGAAAGCCGGTAGTGCAGCGTTTACTGCGGCTCATGGAATTCAGGAATACCTGTCAGGCATTCGACGGCCAGTTCACCATCGAGGATGCGCCCGACGACCACCTCAAACTGACCTGGACCCGTGGTGTCCAGCGGGCCACCCTCCGGATCGACCTGGTGAGCTATGTCACCCGGATTGACTATTTCGACGAAGGGAAGCAGGCCGTTGTCGAATTTGTGGCCTGAGCGGTCACGTGACCTGTGACGGTGAGCGGTGTCCTTTCCCATAAATGAGCCGTGACGGAAGAAGGCCATCTGACGGAGACGCTACCCGAAGGCCGGGCGACGATACTACGCGTCCGCGTCTGGGATCGGCGCACCATCGCATTGGCGGCCGTTATCCGGTTTTTGTGCAGTGGAATCCCCAGATGCTGCCATATCTCCGAAGTCCATGTGAATGGTCACGTCGCTGCCCCCGGAGACGGTGGTCTTGGCATTGGGATAGCGTTTTTTGAATACGTGGATCATGGCGGTGTTTTCGCGCAGGACCGTGGCAGAAAATGCCTTGAAATTATTCTCCTTGGCAATGCGCTCAAGATCCGCCAGCAGATATGAAGAGATTCCCATCCCTTGAAAATCCTCACGAACGACGAAGGCCACCTCTGCTATGATGTCGCTCTCCTCCGCATAGGAACCGATGGCAACAATCTCCTGGTGGCCGCCGATGCGCACCTGGCCGATCATAGACATATTCTTGCGGTAGTCGACATTGGCCCATTGCTCTTGGACCACTTCGTGGGAAAAGAGTTTCATTTTGTAGAAGAATCTGAAGTAGATGGTCTTTTCCTGCAGCGAGTAGAAAAAGTTGCGGTAGGCGAATTCATCGGAGGGCAGCAGAGGCCGGAACTCAACGGTTTTTCCGTTTTTAAGGGTCAGGCGGTTCTTGTAGCCTTCGAGAAAGATCAGGTCGTCCTGTGACGGCGGAAGCTGGTCTGAGAAGATGTAGTGCCGGGTTTTGGCCAGATCGATGAGTTCTTCACGGAATTTGGGGTGAGCGATCTGGGCCAATTCCATGACCCGCTGGTAGATGCTCTTGCCGCTAAGTTCGGCAATGCCGTATTCGGTCACCACGAAGTTCACGTCGCCGCGGGTAGTAGCCACACCGGCCCCCTCGCTGAGATGGGGCACGATTCGCGAGACGGTGCCGTTCTGGGCCGTGGAGGGCAGGGCGATGACTGAAAAGCCGCCTTTGGACATGGCGCTGCCGCGAAGAAAATCCACCTGATCACCGATACCGCTGTAAAACATATAGCCCATGGAGTCGCTGCACACCTGGCCGGTGAGGTCCACCTCAAGTGCCGAACTGATCGAAATCAGGTTGTCGTTCCTGGCGATGACGGTGGGATCGTTGACGAACGCCGATGAACGGAAGTAAAACATGGGATTGTTATCCACATAGCGATACAGCTTTTCCGAGCCCATGCACAGCGATGCCACCACCCGTCCGGGTAGCAGGGTCTTCTTGCGGTTGGTGATCACCTTTTTTTCGAACAGGGGCAAAAACCCGTCGGTGATCAGCTGGGTGTGGATGCCCAGGTCTTTCTTGTCCATCAGGTTCTGCAGGATGGCAAAGGGAAGGTGACCGAAACCGATCTGTAGGGTGGCGCCATCGTCGACAAGTTGGTTGACATAAAACCCGATGCGACTGGCGGTTTCCGAATTTTTGATGCTGGGAAGCGCTTCCACCAGCGGCTCCTCATGCTGCACCAGGTAATCGATGTCGTCAATGTGGACAAAGCTGTCTCCCGAGGTTCGCGGCATGCGTGGATTCACCTGGGCGATGACCATCTTGGCATTTTGCATGCCGGCCAGGGTGATGTCGATGGAAACGCCGAGGCTGCAATAGCCGTGCTTGTCCGGCGGGCTGACCTGAATCAGGGCCACATCCAGGCCAATCCGGCGGTTGGCGAAGTATCTGGGGATTTGGGACAGGTAGGTCGGGATGTAGTCGATTTTGCCTTCGAATGCCGCCTTCCTCATGGAACTGCTGATGAAAAACAGCTTAAGGGAAAAGCGCCTTAAAAACTTGGGGTCGTCCACATAGTTGGAAAAGGTCCAGGAGAGCATCTGATAAACCATGATGTCCTGCATGCTCAGATCTTCCACCATGGTCCGGATCAGGTGCTGGGGTTCGCCGCACCCGGTGCCGATGAACACCCGGCTTCCATTTTTTATATTGGATATGGCGGTTTGAGCGTCCATCAGCTTGTTCGGACATGCCGTCTTCAGATCCATCACCATCCTCCCATCCTTCATTGTGTACGATAGCGTTGGCTGGCCACCTGCAATCGTTTTCATCAGCCTGGCAGACTGTCGATCAGCAAAACCGCGGTCATTCCATCGTAAATCAACCGGATAGTCAAGCAGACAGTTCAGGTGCGTTATTGTGTTCGCCGTCGATATGGTGGAATATACGGACTATACGGCTGCCACTCAGACAGATTGGGTTGGCTTGGCTGGATCGACTCACGGAGTCCTGAAAGGTTTTCGTCATACAAAACAGTTGACAGGACTCAGGCAGATTCATAGTTTCATCCTAAGATTTTAGATCAACCGTGTTCCCACAGAAAGGCAGGGTGCGACTCATGAAAGTGATTCAATACAGCCATGAACCGGAAACCCGCTTCGAAAATGATATGGTCCAAGGCGTTTCAGGCCGTGTGGTCATCGGCAAGGCGGACGGCGCCCCCAACTTTTGCATGCGCGTGTTCGAACTGGACAGCGGCGGCTTCACGCCTAAACATAGACACGACTGGGAGCACGAGATCTTCTTTCATGCCGGTCAGGGCGAGGTGTGGCAAAACGGCAGCTGGGTGCCGGTTCAGGCCGGCAGCGTGGCCTTTATTCCCGGCAATGAAGAACATCAGATCAGAAATGCAGGGGATGATCGGTTGACCTTTGTCTGCCTGATACCTTCCGGTGCACCGGAACTGTAGTATGTCCAAAACACACAGAAATCCGCTTCCCACTGTCGACATTATCATCGAAGTGAAAGGCGGTATTGTTCTGATCGAACGCAAAAACCCACCCTATGGATGGGCTATCCCCGGCGGGTTTGTGGACTATGGCGAATCGGTTGAAGATTGCGCTGTCAGAGAAGCACGGGAGGAGACCGGCCTGAACATTCGCCTGAAAGATCTGCTTTACGTGTATTCCCGTCCGGACCGGGACCCGAGGCATCATACCCTCACGACAGTATTCATTGCCACGGCGGACGGACAGCCCGTTGCTGGGGATGATGCGAAGGCGGCCGGGGTTTTTCACGACCGTATGTTGCCCGCTCCCCTGGTGTTCGATCATGCCGAAATTTTGGTTGATTATTTTCAATGCCTGGATGGCGCCGACCGGAGGACTGTTTTTCAAAACCATTTCTGAACGGATGCCGTATAAGGTACCCCGGGGCGCGTTTTGAACCACTGAACCGCCGAATCCACGGTTAAGGCCATGTCACGCCGTCGATCATCCATCGGAAACAGGCCCTTCAAATGCCTGGGCAAAATTCTTGTTGAGAAAAATATTCACCTGCCCGAGGTCTGCCTGCCTGAACCGCCGCTTCGCCGGCCGACGCCGTGCGAAGAGAGACATCTGTTTCGACAGGCCATGGCCGATGTGATTCCGCTGGCCGACCGAGGGATCGTTCCACCTGTGCGTTCTGTAAAGCCGCCAGGGGCACAGATGATGGAAGATCCTGACACCGAGGCCGTCCGGCAACTCAAAAGACTGGTGGAGACCGGCGATGGGTTCGTCCTCAGACACACCGCTGAGTACGTTGAGGGCGCTGCAGGATGGGTGCCTCCGGAGATGTTCCGCCGCCTGCACAGTGGGTATTTTTCCATCCAGGATCATGTGGATCTTCACGGGTTGAACCTTCCCGCGGCAAAAACGCATTTTGACCGGTTCCTTGAACAGGCCATCACCACCGGCAAGCGGGGGGTGCTGGTGGTTCATGGCCGGGGGAGGTGCTCGCCAGGACCGCCGGTGCTCAAAAAAAACCTGACTCGCTGGCTGGTCAGCGGGCGCTGGAAACGCTGGGTCATTGCATTCACCAGTGCCAGGCCCTGTGACGGTGGCACCGGCGCCACCTATGTGCTGCTCAGACGAAGACCGAAACAGTGAACATCCACCAACGGCATCTTTCGGTCCAGGCCGGTGTTCTCGCCCTTTTGAAATCCTCGACGTAGCGATGCTACGCCTGCGGTTTCTAAATTGCTGCGGCCTTGACCTGAACCGAAATCTACCATTTGTGAATGCACACTGATTTGAGGCTATAAGGATTGAAGGATTGGGAATGCAAAGATCGAATGGAGGGATATCGGATAAATGAATCCAGTGGATGCGATTAATTTATCAGAATTAGCTTTGTCCTTCAAGGGAGTCAAAGGATGCATGTTACCGATGTAATGACGACCCGACACATGACGTTGAGACCCGATGACAAAACACATACAAAGTTGTCTATACTAGTTTAAAAATATAAAAAATACAGATAGATACTATTGATACCGATTGGATCAAACCGTGATGACCCTCTCCGATTTTCCCGCAATGGTCGACACCCTCTGGCTTGACATCCACCTGGCCACACTGGCCGATCAGACCCCGTATGGCATTATTGAAAAAGGTGCCATGGCCGTTGAAAACGGGCGCATCGTATGGCTGGGGTCGATCGAAACGCTTCCCGCGGATGCGTTGACGAAAGCCCGGTCGGTGAACCGCCTTGACAATGCCTGGGTCACCCCGGGATTGATCGACTGTCACACCCATCTGGTCCACGCCGGCAATCGTGCCAGAGAATTCGAAATGCGGCTGAACGGCGCCACCTATGAGGAGATCGCCAGGGGCGGCGGGGGCATCATCAGCACCGTAACCGCAGTCAGAAACGCCTTGGAAGCCGATCTGTATGAACAGTCCGCCGGTCGGTTGAAGGCCATGCTGGCCGAAGGGGTGACCGCCGTGGAGATCAAATCCGGTTATGGATTGGATACCGAAAACGAGTTGAAGATGCTTCGGGTCGCCCGGCAGTTGGGCCGGGAATTCCCGATCACCGTCATGGCGACGTTTCTGGGTGCGCATGCTCTGCCGCCGGAATACACGGGGCGGCCGGACGCCTATATCGATCTGGTGGTGGACGAGATGATTCCCGCCGTTGCCGCCAAGGGTCTGGCAACGGCCGTGGATGCATTCTGCGAACGGATTGCCTTCACGCCGGCACAGACCGAACGCGTCTTTACTGCCGCCCGGCAGCACGGTCTTCGGGTCAAGCTGCATGCCGAACAGCTCAGCGACAGCAACGGGGCTTCACTGGCAGCCAGGTTCGGTGCCCTGAGTGCCGACCACCTGGAACACCTGAGCGCGACCGGAGCGGCGGCCATGGCCGCCGCAGGCACCGTGGCCGTGCTGCTGCCCGGGGCCTTTTATTTTCTCAAGGAGACATGCAAGCCACCTGTGGATCTGCTGCGCGGGCAGGGGATTCCCATGGCCTTGTCCACCGACTGCAATCCCGGCACGAGCCCCACGACGTCGCCGCTGCTCATGATGAATATGGCCTGCGTCAATTTCGGACTCACCCCGGCCGAAGCCCTTGCCGGTTTTACTGTCAATGCTGCCAGGGCGCTGGACATGCAAGATCAATGGGGAATCCTCGAGGTTGGCAAACAGGCCGATTTCGCGGTATGGGACATCGAAGAACCGGCCGAACTAGCCTATCGCATGGGCGGCAATCCCTGCCGCATGACCGTCAAAGGGGGCGAGATTGTTTCCCGTTTGTCGTCAACCGCTCCGGGCTAAGGGCGATCTTGCGACAATGCATTTTCATGCACATGCAGCGATCGGAAACCGGATAACTCCAGTTGGTATAAGACGCAATAGGATCCGAGCCATCCACATTACAGGAAAAAGGTCGCCGTTGTACGAACAATAACGGGTTACAACCCACGTATTTCACGCTGGCTTGACCCCACTTATCTGGCCGAGGAGACCATGCTTGAACTGATATCCATATACCTGTCATTCACTGCTATCCTGGTAGCTTACGGCGCACAGGTCTGACCGTTTTTAGACGGCCTCGGGTATGCAAAGGCCGTGCTGATTTCCTACGGTCCCATCCTCGCCGTGCTGCCGCTGCGGTTGCGCTTCCTTGGGCAGACCAACGCCATCTTGTCGGATCCCGAACCACCCATCCAACGGGTGTTTCGTCTTCCTTGGCAAGCGTTCATGGCCGATCTGTCGGCCTGGCTCGTCGCCGGTCTCGTGATGGTTCTCATCTACTACGTCTTTTTTATCCCGTTTGCATCGACTGGCATTAAGGTCCTGGTCGGTTGTGCAGCCTTCGGCATTTTCAGCGGCATGCTGGGCTACCTCTCCACCGAGCGGCGGATTGTCCGCAAACTCAAAGGGCGCAAAACGTTTTCCATGCCATCGGGAAACCTGTTGACGGTGAGTAAAAAGATCTTTTTCCTGATCGTGACGGTCTTGGGAATCATGGCATTTACAATTCTTTTAATGATGTTGCTGGATGTCTACTACCTGATCGGCCAGGATTTTTCCCAGCCTGAGATATATTGGGGTATTTTCAAGGAAATAGCCTTCGCCCTGTGCGTGCTGCTGGGCATATCCATGGTCATTGTCCGCCGATACGGCTCAAATCTGACGGAGATCCTGGACACCCAGCTTGCCGCCATGGACGAGATCAGCCGGGGCAACCTCGAAAAGCAGGTGCCGATTCTGTCCAGTGACGAATTTGCGCGCGTGGCCGAAAAAACCAACCTGATGATGCTGGGCCTGAAGGAAAGAGATTTCTGCAGGTCCAGTTTTGACAAATATGTATCCCCGGAGATCAGCCGCAAGATTCTCAACGACACCATCGCTCCGTCCGGAGAAATTCTTGATGTGACCATTGTATTTGCGGATCTGCGCAACTTCACCGGGTTTGCGGAAAAACGAAGCCCCATGGCCGTCGTGGAAATGATCAATCGCTATTTTACCGAGATGGAAGGTGTGATCAGCAGCCATGGCGGTGTGGTGCTCCAGTTCATCGGTGATGAAATCGAGGCGGTGTTCGACGCTTTGGGACCCGACGGGAATCATCCGGACCAGGCCGTGGCAGCCGCAGTTGCCATGCGCGCCGCGTTACAGCGGCTCAATGCGGAACGCCGTGAAGGGGGCGAGATGGAGATTCACCACGGCATCGGTATTCACAGCGGACCGGTTCTGGCGGGCAATGTCGGAAGTTTAAAGCGAAAAACCTATAGTATGCTGGGCGACACCGTCAATCTGGCCTCGAGGCTCCAGGTCCTCAATAAAAAGCTGGCTACCGACATCCTGATCAGCGGCGAGACCCGCAGCCGGCTCGCCTTATCGGACACCCGTCTGCGATCGATGGGCCAGCATACCGTCAAGGGAAAAACGGAAGCAGTGGATGTCTACGCGGTGGTGTAAAAAAAAACGTAAGTTAAAGGAAACAGAGGTAAAATGAGCATTCAAGCGCAAGTGAAATGGATTGATGATCTGCAATTTGTGGCACGGGCTGGCAAGGGGCCTGCGGTGGTGATGGATACCTCGGAAAGCGGCGGCGGCGCCGGTCCAATGGAACTCATGCTCATGGGCGCCGCCGGATGCACGGCCATGGACGTGATCACGATTCTAAAGAAAAAACGCCTGAACGTGACCGGATTCAAGATCAATATCTCCGGGGATAGAGCCGAGGACTACCCCAGACGCTTTACCGACATTACCATCGAGTATGTGGTCTTTGGAACGGATCTTAAACCCGAAGGCCTCCGGCAGGCCATCGACCTGTCGGAGAAAAAATATTGCGGCGCCATGGCCTCGCTGAATGCCCGGATCTCCCATACATTCCGGATTGAAGCCCCTGAATGAAAACCTTATCGTAAAACCGACGGCCTGAGCGGGTGCGAAAAAACTATTGTCCCCGGCCGGAGCGTCGTGTATTTGTGCAGCCGTTGCTAAATCAACCAACCCTATAGAGGATTCCAATGATTACCCTGCTCGACTATGGTGCGGGAAATGTGCGCAGTGTGATCAACGCCATCGAAAAGCTGGGCGAACGGATCACGGTGGCCAAAACCGGACGCGATATCCTGGATGCCGAAAAATTGGTTTTCCCCGGGGTGGGTAACTTCGGCAACATGATGCGTATCCTCAGGCAAAAGCAATTCGTCGAGCCGCTCGTGGGTTACCTATCCTCAGGGCGTCCGTTTCTCGGGATCTGCGTGGGGATGCAGGCCTTGTTCGCGGGCAGCGACGAAGCACCGGATGAGAGGGGCTTGTGCATTCTGCCCGGGAGGGTGAAGCGGTTCGACGTCCCCCTGGCCGTGCCCCATATCGGTTGGAACGGCATCAGCGCCCAACAGCCCACGGACCTGTTTTACGGGTTACAGGGCGACGAGAAATTCTACTTTGTGCACTCCTACCACGTCGTGGCCGATGATCCGGCGGTGACGCTCACCACTACCGATTACGGTGTTCCGTTTGTCAGTGCGATCCAAAAGGACAACATCCAGGCCACCCAGTTCCATCCGGAAAAAAGCGGGGCTTCCGGTTTGACTGTGCTGGAGAATTTCATCCGCAAGGACCGTCGGTTGGCGATCCCGGGTAAATGCCCGTCGCAGACCCGCCTGGCCAAGCGCATCATTGCCTGCCTGGATGTGCGTGCCAATGACCGGGGCGACCTGGTGGTGACCAAAGGCGACCAGTACGATGTGAGAGAAGACGGAAACGTGCGCAACCTGGGCAAACCGGTGGAACTGGCCGGACGCTACTTCGAGGAGGGGGCCGATGAGGTCACTTTTCTGAACATCACCGGATTTCGGGATTTCCCCTTGGAAGACATGCCCATGATCCAGGTGCTCAAGGAAACGTCCAGAAACGTATTCGTGCCGTTGACCATCGGCGGCGGCATCCGGGATTTCACCGACAAGAACGGCCGCACCTACACGGCCCTTCAAGTGGCGGCCGAGTACTTCCGTTCCGGGGCGGACAAAGTTTCCATCGGCAGCGACGCGGTGGATGTCGTCGAGGCGGTCCTGAAATCCGGCCAACAGACAGGCAAAAGCGCCATCGAGCAGATCTCCCACGTTTACGGAAATCAGGCCGTGGTGATATCCATCGATCCCCGCCGCGTCTATGTGGATTCACCGGATCAGACGCCTCATGCCACCATCGAAACGGCCATCCCCGGTCCGCAGGGCCAACGGTACTGCTGGTTCCAGTGCACCGTGAAAGGCGGGCGGGAAGGGCGGGATGTGGACGCTGTGACTCTGGCCCGGACATGCGAACAATTGGGGGCAGGGGAGATCCTGCTCAACTGCATCGACCGTGACGGTACCAACACGGGCTTTGACATTGAGCTGATCAACGCCGTGAAACAGGCGGTTTCCATCCCGGTGATTGCCTCCAGTGGCGCCGGCTGCGAAGCCCACTTTGCCGAGGTCTTCGAACACACCGATGTCGAATCGGCCCTTGCCGCCGGCATCTTTCATCGACGTGAAGTGCTCATCTCAGCAGTCAAGGCCTATCTCAAAGGCAAGGTCGAGATCAGGCTGTAGCTGATTGAAGTGCGATAGCTGGTTTGCAGCGTTCATCAGGTCTACGGAGATTGGCGGTCGGAATCCGTCCAGCCCATCTTTTTTTTCTTGACTGCAAAGCCATGCAGGATTTTTCGCCATCAGCCATCAGCCATCAGCCATCAGCCATCAGCCATCAGCTATCTCCTACCTGTGTAGCAGCCTTCGTAATCCAACGTGCAAAGGGGAATTTCTTGCCTATTGAAAACGGCCCCGACCACCTCTCCGATAAACAGGGTGTGATTGCCCGGCGCCAGGGTCTGCCGAATGCGACACTCCAAACTACCGATGCAGTCGGCCAGGATCGGGCACCCGGTTACGCCGTGGCGCCAGGCAATGGACCTAAATTTCGATTCAGGATCCGGGCCTTTGAATCGGCTCAATAGATCCTTTTGCTCCCTGGCTAGGATATTCAGGGCGAAATGTCCGCCTTTCTGCAACAGTTCATGGGAGTAACGGTTGGGATGAACGGCCACCATGACCAGCGGCGGGTCGTAGGACACCTGGCTTACCCACGAGGCGATCATTCCGTTGATGGTGTCGTCGCACCGGGTGGTTAGCACATAGATCCCGTAGGTCATGTGCGCCATGCAGTCGAGCAGTTCTTTATTCATTTTTTTCACGTGAGATGCGTTGACTCGAAGTTGGAATCTCCGGTGATGCGCTGCATTTTGCCGGAATTGCGTGCCTGCAAAACAAACTGACAAATTCCTCCCCTGTGTTCTATTCAATGATCCCGATGGCACTATCGATGGTGGTGCGATTGAGGTGGACACATTCTTTCAAAAGATAGAGGGCTTTATTAAAATTCCCCCCCTTTAATCCATCCCCATCTTTTTGGTTGTCAAGAATGAGTGCCTGTCTCTCCGTAGCGCCAGATATTTTCATCCACATCCAGTCGAATCTTCTTATAGTTGATAATGATGGTCGCGCCTGTTTTTTTAATTTCATCGAGCGCCTGCACGGAAAGATAATTTTTAAAATGCATTGCAGCGGCGGGCTCATCATGGTCAGCAGACGACTTGAGCAGGATGTAATCATGGGGGTGGCTGCTAATGAATCTGACGATTTCATCGGCATGCCGTTTGGTCAATCCGATTGCATGGAGTTGATAGAACAGCGATATCCAATACAACTCCTGCCGTGAAAAGACTGTCCGGACGGTTCTGCCCCATTTCACCTTGGTTCCGACCGGCAGGTAACCCAGCTTCATGTCATTGTTGATCATGCTTCGTTTGACCTTCAGGATATCGGCCGCTTCAAAAGAGCCGAACACTTCCTGACCGGGCAATAGTTGGTTATATAATGTTTTTTGTATGGCCATCTGTTCTCTTCCGTTACCATACGGGATGCTATAGTAGTTAAAACTATAACTATAGTTAAGCATGTGACAGCCTGTGGAATCAAGATATAAAGTGTGTTTATATAGAAATATAAGAACACCTTGGTTCAAAAGAGCGGCCAGCGTCATATGTCGGCTGGGGCTGATTCATTTTTTGGTCTCCGACACGGCCGTCACCATCATCCAGCGAGTCGTGGTGGACACTGAAGACGACACGTGCAAGACGAATGCGCCTGTGCTGAACGCTTTTCCTTCGGCGAATCCGCACGGTATACCAGCGCCCAGGGGTATGCCAGGACGGTCACCCGCGGGGAAGCCTTGACAATCTTGATAGAAGCCGAGCAGGCTGGACTGATCCACAAGGCATTTCATCCTGGATCCAAAGAATCCAGGCCGGAAACCAGTATCTGCAACTGCTGCAAGGATTGCTGCGATACGCGTCGAATCTGGCGGGAGGAGAGCGCCTGCCTATGCTGCGGGGTTTGCGCCCGGTTCGGTCCGGAATCGGTGATCTCGCTCAAGGATGGGTTGAGGAAGGTCGTCCTTTTGCCCCCGCGATTGCCTATCGTTTAGAATCGACCAAGCGCCGCATCTTTATCGGGCAAGATGACGATGGGGAGTGCCACTTAAGGCGTCTTGCGATACCCTACATCATCATAATACTTCATTTTTGCGGGTTGGCTGAAATCATTGGTTTCAATCGCTTGGGCTAAGGATTCCTCATTGTCGCTCTGTTCCGGACCGATCTTGGCAACGTTCTGCGATTGATTGGGGTTCGGTTTCATTGAGCCAACCAGTTTCTACAGCGATACGCGTAAAGAATGATGAACTCGTAAAAAGTCGCATTTCCGACGGATTCGTAAAAAGCCCGAGATCAAGGCTTGCGAATCCTTAAGGAATGAGGCGTACTTACGGTACGCCGCAGTGACGAAGGATGAAGCGTAACGCAGATATTGGGCTTTTTACGAATCCGTCAAGAATAAAGAGGGTTTAGGGAAGGGCTGAGGCGATGATAGCAAATGGTGAAGGCCTCATTTCAAATAAAAAAAAGAGCGTTCTCACGTGTGTAGAGAGAACGCCCTTTTTATTCAGAAAATAATCTTAGATCACAGTGACATTAGTAGCCGAAGGGCCTTTTGGGCCTTGCTCGATATCAAAGGATACCCGATCGCCGTCGTTGAGGGATTTAAAACCGGTCGCATTGATCGCTGAATGATGAACAAATACATCTGCTCCATCTTCCTGCTCAATGAAACCAAATCCTTTTGAGTCGTTAAACCACTTAACTACTCCATTGGTCATGATAACATCCTCCTTTCTTAAAATTTTCAACGTCACAGACTGGAGGGTGCCACTTTGACAAATGGTATTTTCCTACAGAAAGGAACTATCCCGTAAATACAATGGGACTTAATTGATTGGATGTATTTTAAGCTTTATTATTGATAAAGCAAGCTATTTGTTATTATTTTTAAAAAAAGGGGACCGTAAGTAAGAAGTGTAAAAAAACGTAACGATAAGAGAGCGATGCCCAGCATGGTCCAGTGGCAGGTGTTTTCTTCATCGATGTCGATAGCGATGGACAACAATTGACATTGGATAGGCGTGGAGCCGATTCAGAAATTAGATCCCAGAGCCTCTCCCAATCTTGAACTCACATTGAATAAGTGTTAATTGATGATATATCGAAAGAAAAAGACATGGATCTGCGCATCGATAAAGAAAAAAATATAGCCGATATCAAGCTATCGGGACAGTTAAGCAAAAAGGCAATTCTTGATGAACTCGTAAAAAGTCGCATTTCCGACGGATTCGTAAAAAGCCCGAGATCAAGGCTTGCGGGCCGCGATAGCGAGCTTGAGCGAGCGAACAATAAATCGATCGCCATCCATTCGGCGAACATTCATGTTCCATCCTGAGGAATGAGGTGTACTTACGGTACTCCGCAGTGACGAAGGATGAAGCGTAACGCAGATATCGGACTTTTTACGAATCCGTCAATTCTTAGTGCATTTGATTTAAATGTAGCTGACAACAGGTATCGGGATGGGATGGGGAGGCTATGGGATTTCAGAGATGCCGATCTGTCTTCTCTGAAATCTGAGACTGTTGTTGAGATGGCACAATATTCCTTAAATTTCCCTTCAGGGATAAATGATGTCAAAGTGGCTTTTTTGGTAAGTCGTGATTTTGAGTACGGGCTGTCGCGCATGTTTGAGTTGTCATCAAACAGTAAAACACCAATCAATGTTTTTAGGACGATGGACGAAGCCGAAAAGTGGATGATGGAAAAATAATGGTCATTCAGGTTTAGGTAGTGCTCTACACAGACCGAGACCGCAACCCCCAGAAAAAATCCACTCCCATCTTTCTTTCATGTTCTATGTAAATATTTTCATATTAAGGATTTAATTTCCTAACACCTTATGCCACATCCTCAAGTTAAATTTTATTAACTAACCGTTATTATTTGTAATAAAAGGCGATGGGATAATCCCTTAAAGATGCATGATTTTTGCATCATCGACGTCAGGGTTCCAAACTATATAGAGCCTATCTCAAAAATATAGACATATGCTCATAAACATAGCATATGCTGGGGATGGATCTCACAAACGAACAATGGGTCCGACTATAGCCTTTAATTCCATCCCCTCAACAAAAGCATGACGGTCGAGGGCGTCCCCGGAAAAATTCCAGGGATGTACTCAACGGTATCCTATGGGTACTGCGTACCGGAGCTCCCTGGAAAGACCTCCCGCTGCGCTTTCCGCCTCATCAGACCTGCCACCGCTGGTTCCAGACCTGGGTTCGGCAGGGGGTGTTCAAACAGATCCTTACTGAACTGGGTGAGGATCTTTACCAACGCGGGGGCATCGATATTCGTGAAACCTTTATAGATGGCAGTTTCAGCCCCGCAAAAAAAGGGGTCGTCTTGTCGACCCTGCAAAGCGTGGCAAGGGCACCAAGATCATGGCAATCGAAGACGCTCCTGGTCTTCCTGTCGCCATTGACATACAAAGCGCTTCACCCCACGAAGTGAAGCGGGTTGAAACCACCATCTAAAGCCGGTTTGTCAGCAAGCTGCCAGAAGGTATTATAGGCAACAAAACTTACAATAGCGATCCATTGGACCAACGGCTTCGACAGCAATAAGGAGGTTATCTTGAGGCAAGAATTGATTT
>NZ_JASJGN010000148.1:0-8495 GCF_033791525.1 Desulfosarcina sp. | reverse complement strand
CCGTTGATTTATAAAGAAGTGATGCCTTTTTGATAACTGAGGCATAAGATCCGTCTTTTTTGACCACCAGACATTCTTTTTGAATGTCTTTGCCCTCATCGAAAAGTGTGCACCATGTTCCCGGCACCTTGGACATCAGGGGTTCACAGGCATCACAATTTAACATCAGGCAGGGCCTGCCTACAATTTCAGACCGTTTGTATCCAAGGATCTTTTCCATGGCACGGTTTATATGAAAGATTGATCCGTCTGGCCTGACTATCATTAAACCGTCATTGAGAAGATTAAGGATCTTATCCCAATTTTCTATGAGTTCAAATTCTGTCGTTTCAATTTCCATCGATGGCCTCATGCATTGACATATCGTTTAAACATATTGATTATACAGTATGTACATTTTAGGCAAGGACTAAATTGTGAACATTGCTGGTAAATATATTTTTTGTCATTATTATAGATGGTTGAAAAAACATACCGTTAATTTTTTTTTGGGCATGCGTATTGCTTAGCAAAACACCTATAGCTGTCCGGAGAACAGAAGTACCCCATAATCTTATTTCAATGCATGGAGGTAATGATGAAAAAATTGTTTGCAGTGTTGCTTTCTTTGGCCCTTTTGGTGAGTGTGGCGGCAGTATCCCCGGTATGGGCGGGTGGCGGCAAGGTTCAACATGAGATTGGAGATGGATTTGGAGATGGGAGTGATGCACAAGGCAACCAAGTTGATGGAGACTAAGAAATCGTTCTAAACGCTTAAGTAGATAGGATTTATTTAAAGCACCAAGAAATAGAAGGCCAACCCCAACATCTGGTGGTTGGCCTTTTTTGAATAGAAGGGGAGAAACTATACCAGCTGGGTCACCTGTTTCAAAACGCTGCAGTTCGGTCAAGATGAAGGCGGGTGATCATTTCAACCGCAGGCATACATGTGGTATGTCGAGGATTGAAATGTGAGCCCAACGCCGATATTGGCCGTAATGGGACGTTTTGAAATTACCTCAAGCATCTTATTTTTCCCGCTCTACCAACCCCTTCACAAACCAGCGCTGCATCATCAGCACCACCAGGATGGGTGGCATCATCACCAGCAGTGAACCGGCCATGGCGACGTTCCAGTAGGGTATGTCGTCCGCTTGCGGAATCAGGTGCTGAAGGCCGATAACGGCGGTGGTCATGTCCGGATTGGTGGTGATGAGAAGCGGCCACAGGTACTGGTTCCAGCCGTAGACGAACTCGATGACCACCAGCGCGGCAATGTTCGTCAAGGAAAGCGGCAGCAGGATCTTGCGGAAAAACATCATGGCCGAGGCGCCGTCCAGCTTGGCGGCTTCGCACAGCTCCTCGGGCACGGTCAGAAAAAACTGCCTGAACAGAAAGGTGCAGGTGGCCGAGGCCACCAGGGGAAGAATCAGGCCCGTGTAGCTGTCCAGCAGGCTCCACTCCAAGGCGATTTCAAAATCGTTGCCCACCCACCACTGAATCAGGCTGTTGAGATGCACGGTGTCGACAAACCACTGCAGGGGACCGAAGATGTTGGCTGCAATCTCGTAGGTGGGCAGGATACGCACCTCCACCGGCAGCATCAGGGTGCAGAAGACAGTGGCAAAGGCCACCTTGCGGAAGCGGTAGTCGAAGTAGACAATGGAGAAGGCACCCAACATGGAGACGACGATCTTGCCGATGGTGATGCCCGAGGCCATGATGAACGAGTTCATCAGCTGCTGCCCCAGATTGCCTTTCTCCCAGGCTGTGTTGATGTTCACCCAGAACTGGTCTCCGGGGATCAGCGGCATGGGCACCTTGGCAACCTCTTCTAAAGGCAGAGATGCTGCCACCAAGGTATAGAAAATCGGAAAACCCACGATGCAGATGCCCAGCATCAGAAATCCGTAAGTCAGCGCGTCGAGTATAGGGGTTCGTTCAACCATGAAAAGCCATTACACCGTATAGTGAACTTTGCGCTCCACAAAGCGAAACTGAAGCACAGTGATGGTGACGATCAGGATCATGAGCACCACGGACTGCGCCGCGGAGGACCCTAAATTCAGGCCGATAAAGCCGTCCTGGTAAACCTTGTACACCAGGGTGTTGGTGGCGCCGCCGGGTCCGCCCTGGGTAACCGTGTGGATCACCCCGAAAGTCTCGAAAAAGGCGTAGATAATATTCATGACCATCAGGAAAAAGAAAGTGGGCGAGAGCAGCGGGAACGTGATCGTCCAGAAGCGTCTGAACGGCCCGGCGCCGTCCATGGACGCCGCTTCGATGAGCGAATGGGGAACCGCCTGCAGCCCGGCCATGAAAAAAACGAAGTTGTAACTGATCTCTTTCCAGGCGCTGGCCATCACCACCAGGATTAGCGCGTCGGTGCCGCTGAGCATGGGGTTCCAGTCGATGCCCAGCCGGTCCTGGATAAAAAAGGCCAGCACACCAAATGACGGGTGCAGCAGGAAAAGCCAGAGGATGCCCGAAATAGCGGGCGCCACGGCGTAGGGCCAGATCAGCATGGTGCGGATCAGGGCCTTGGCCCGCAGGGCCCGGTTGGCCAGCGAGGCGATGAACAGGCCAAAGGCGATGCTGGTGATGGCCGTGGCCAGGCTGAATCCGAGGGTGATCCCGATAGATTTAAGGTACAGGGGGTCGGTAAAGATATTGATAAAATTGTAGAACCAGACGAACTGGCTGCGCTGGCCGAAGGGATCGCTGAGCATGACCGACTGGAGCAGGCCCTGCACGGCCGGCCAGTAAAAGAAGATCAGGGTGACCAGGATCTGCGGCAGGATTAGCAGATAGCCCAGGGTCTTGGATTTGAAATGGGATCGTTTGATCATGGCTTGGGGTGGTCGGTGCCGGTGTATGTGCCGCGGAAAAAATAAATCGCAAGTACCAAAATTTAAATAGAAGGATTAAGGGTCTTACGGTGCACCGGCGCATGATATCGCGCATCAACCGGCGCACCGTAAGGAGTATACCGCTGTTTTTTGGAATGTCTACTTGTAGGTTTTCTCAAATTCACGCAGCTTGTCGTTGCTTCTGGATACCGCGGCGTCCATGGCCTGCTGCGGCGTCTTGGAGCCGTTCCAGAGCAGCTCCATCTCTTCGTTGATGATATTGCGGATCTGGACAAAATAGCCCAGGCGCAGCCCCCTGGAGTTCTTCGTCGGCTTACGGCGGGTCATCTGCAGGATTCCGACCTCCTGGTAGGGATTTTCCTCGAAATAGCCCTTTTTCTTCAAGTCCTCATAGGCCGTGATGGTAATAGGGAAATAGCCGGTCTCCATGTGCCACAGCTCCTGCATGTCGTTCTGTGCCAGAAAATCCATGAAAGCGGCCACGCCCTTGTAGTCTTTTTTGGGATGACCCGTCATGACCCAAAGGGAGGCACCGCCGATGATGCTGTTTTGGGGCGCCTTCATGCTTGCTTCTACCGGCAGCGGGGCCAGATCCCAGGCGAATTTGGCATTTTTCTTGACATTGCCGATGCCGCTGATGGATTCCATCAAAATGGCTGCGTCCCCGCCGACAAAAGCGGCCTGGGGTCCCTGGTATTTCTGACCTTCGTAGGAAAAGCGGTTGTCCGCCATCCAGGATTTAAGCCGGGTGAGGTGGTTGACCACCTGGGCATTGTTAATCAGCAGTTCAGTGTCCAGGCCCTCGTAACCGTTGGCCTTGGACGCAAATGCCAGGTCGTGCACAGCGCTGTAGTTTTCCACCTGGGTCCAGGACTGCCAGGAGGTAACCATGCCTTTTTTCACTCCGGAGGCGATGAGTTTAGCGGTAATATCGCCCATCTGGTCCCAAGTCAGCGGTTCGGTCTTGGAGGGCAGGTCGATACCGGCCTTTTTGAACAGGTCCACGTTGTAGTACATGACCGGTGTAGACGAGTTGAACGGCATGGAAAGCAGGTTCTCGTTTTCGTCCACATAGTATGAAAGAACCGGCTGCAGGTAACTGGACCAGTCGATTGTGTAGCCCTGATCGGCCATGAGCTTGTAGACCGGATAGATGGCCCCGGAGAGCATCATGGTGAGCGTGCCTACTTCGAAAGACTGCAGGATATGGGGATGCTTTTTGGCTCGATAGGCGGCCACGCCGGCATTGACCGTCTCGTCGTAATTGCCCTTGTTGGTTTCCACCACCACATAGTCTTTCTGGGATGCGTTAAAGGCATCCACGATCTTTTTCAGGGTTTCGCCCCGAGCACCCCGCATGGCGTGCCACCATTGAATTTCAATAGGTTTCGCAAAAACCTGATCGGCAGCGAAAACCGCCAGAATCACCAATACCATCAACATCATGAGTTTTTTCATCATGGCTGCACGCTCCTCCTGATTGTATGTAACGGTTTGAAAATAGATAGAAAAGAAGATAGATCCGCTCGATATAAAATAAGAGTAATGGGTTCACACCCACGAGTCAAGCATTTATTAAAAGGTCGATACATTGATGAACAGCACCAAGGATCTGGGAAAATACCGCATCTGTGCAAAGAGTGCTTGACTTGAACCGGAAAAGCGTGCTCATTTTTCACTACGCAAACTAACCATCCAGAACAGGGGTTCCATGGCACAGGTCATAATCAAGGACATCGTTAAACGATTCGGCAAAACAGAAGTGGTCCACGGCATCAGCCTGGACATCACAGACAAGGAGTTCGTGGTCCTGGTGGGCCCCTCCGGCTGTGGTAAATCCACCGTGCTGCGCATGGTAGCCGGGCTGGAGAAAATCACATTGGGCACGGTCAGCATCGGTGACCGCATCGTCAACGACGTGGCCCCCAAGGACCGGGACGTGGCCATGGTATTCCAAAACTACGCCCTATACCCCCACATGAACGTCTTCGGCAACATGAGCTTCGGGCTGAAGTTGAGCAAAACCCCCAAGGCGGAAATCCTCCAAAGGGTCAACGAAGCGGCCGCTATCCTGGGCCTGGAAGAACTGCTGCACCGCAAACCCCACGAGCTCTCCGGCGGTCAGCGGCAACGGGTGGCCATGGGCCGGGCCATCGTGCGCAAGCCATCGGTATTTCTATTCGACGAGCCCCTGTCCAATCTGGACGCCAAACTGAGAACCCAGATGCGAACGGAAATCAAACGGCTGCACCAGAAGGTCCAGTCCACGATTATCTACGTCACCCACGACCAGGTGGAGGCCATGACTCTGGCCAACCGTATCGTAGTAATGCGCGACGGCAACATCGAGCAGGTGGGTCAACCCATCGAGCTGTTTCAGAACCCGGCCAACACCTTCGTGGCCGGCTTTATCGGCAGTCCACCCATGAACCTGGTGCCCGCCCGCATCGTTAAAAGCAACGAACGCCTGATGGTTCGCCTCAACGACCAGCTCAACGTACCCATCCCCGAAAAGACAGGCATGATGGTCCGGGCGGAGACTGATGTGATCATGGGCCTGCGCACCGAAGATTTTACCGTGGACAACGGCAACAGCCACTTTCCCGAGGAATGGAAGGTGGACGGCACGGTAGAGGTGGTCGAGCCGCTGGGTGGTGAAACCCACATGCACATGGATTTTAATGGCGTCACATTCATAGCCAAAAGTGAAGGCCATAGAATCTTTAAAGCAGGCCAGCAACTGCGCATGGCCATGAACCTGAATCATCTGCATCTGTTCGATGCCGGCACCACTCACTCGATGTATTGATTGCCTTGATTCATGGGTAAAATAAGTGTACCTATAACGGGTCTGTCTGTCCGTCTTTACTTTTCCTGAACTGTTCTAATTTATTTTAGTTTCCTTGATCCGGGCACCGGACCGAGACCGTCTTATTCACCGAGGAGGACCCATCATGCAAGTCACAATCAAAAAAGCCGAGCCGCTGAAAGCCAAACCGGATGAAAACAAGCTGGGGTTCGGCACAATCTTCACCGATCACATGTTCAACATGGACTACAGCGTTGAAAAAGGATGGTACAATCCCCGCATCGAGCCTTACGCACCCCTGGTGATGGAGCCATCCACCATGGTCCTCCACTATGGTCAAGGGGTCTTCGAAGGCATGAAGGCCTACCGCAACCAGCAAGGGGGCGTTCAACTGTTTCGCCCCCAGGAAAACTTCAGGCGCCTCAATGCGTCCAACCGCAAGCTCTGCATCCCCGAAATCGACGAAGCCTTTGCCCTGAAGGCCCTCAAGCAGCTGCTCACCGTCGAAAAAGACTGGATACCCAGCGCTCCGGGGACCTCGCTATACATCCGGCCAACCATCATCGCCACCGACCCCTTCCTGGGCGTCCGGGCCTCTTTTACCTACCGGTTCTTCATTATTCTCAGCCCGGTGGGAGCCTACTACGCCGAAGGGTTCAACCCGGTGAAGATCATGGTCACCAAGGAGCATGTGCGGGCGGTTCGCGGCGGTGTGGGTGACACCAAGACCCTGGGCAACTATGCCGCCAGCCTGCTTGCCGGCGATAAGGCCCACAAGGCCGGCTACACCCAGGTGCTGTGGCTGGACGGCGTGGAGCAGAAGTATGTGGAAGAGGTCGGTGCCATGAACATCTTTTTCGTCATCGGCGACGAACTGGTTACGCCCATGCTTTCAGGCAGCATCCTGCCCGGTATCACCCGCGATTCGGTGCTCGAACTGGGCAAATCATGGGGCATGACGGTGTCCGAAAGAAAAATCAGTATCGACGAAGTGATGGCCGCCCACACGTCGGGGCAGTTGAAGGAAATCTTCGGTTCCGGCACCGCAGCGGTCATTTCTCCGGTGGGCGAGCTTAAGTACGAGGATACGGTTATCACCGTCGGCGACGGCCGGGTCGGTCCCCTGGCCCACAAGTTTTTCCAATCCATCCAGGAGATTCAGTACGGCACCATCGAAGACCCTTCGGGCTGGGTGGAACCAGTCTGAGGGGTAGTAGGTAAATCACAATACCCAAAAACCAAATGACAAATAAAACACAATATCCAAATTCAAAAATCCAAACCATATGCTCTTGAGGAGAGAGCATTCCAATCATCAATATTGGATAGATCAAAATAACAATCAGTTGCTTTCTGCCCTTATTTGAGATTTGGATATTGTAATTTGGAATTTATTTGAGATTTGTTATTTGTATTTTGTTATTTAAAATTAGGTGGTTGCATTCTGTTGTTTCCAGTGTCCCGGGTTAGGTTGAAGGTCAGAGGACTCATTCTGTTTCACCAATATCCCAACGGTAATCAATTTTAGCCGCGGAGGTTTCATGAAAGTCAGAAAAGCCGTTTTCCCCGTCGCCGGTCTAGGTACCCGGTTTCTGCCGGCCACCAAGGCCATGGCCAAAGAGATGCTGCCGATCGTGGACAAACCCCTGGTCCAATATGCCGTGGAAGAGGCCTATGCCTCCGGCATCAAGGAGATCATTTTCGTTACCGGTGCCGGGAAAACCGCCATCGAGAACCATTTCGACCACTCCTGTGAACTGGAGCACATGCTCATGGCCCGGGGCAAGGACGCGCAGCTGAAAATGATTCACGCCCTGATCCCCGAACCCGGCTCCATTATCTACACCCGCCAGAACCAACCCCTGGGACTGGGCCATGCCATCTGGTGTGCCAGGAACATCGTGGGCAACGAACCCTTTGCGGTTCTGCTGGCGGACGACTTAATCCAAGCGGAGAAACCGGTGCTGAAACAGATGATGGAGAAGTTCGATGAGCTGCAGTCCTCAATCGTTTCAGTCGTTGAAGTGGACCCGAAGGAGACCAGCAAGTATGGCATCCTGGATGCTGACCCGCTGGTCAACAGCATCACGAAAATTCGCGGTTTGGTGGAAAAACCGAAACCGGAAGAGGCACCCTCGAACCTGGCCATCATCGGCCGATACATTCTGACTCCGGAAATTTTCACCATCCTTCAAGGCAAAGAGACGGGCGCCGGCGGTGAAATCCAGATCACCGATGCCATGGCCCGGCTGCTCAAGACCCAGGATATCTATGGCTACCGCTATCAGGGAACCCGTTTCGATTGCGGCAACAAGGCCGGCTTTCAGATGGCCAACCTTGCATTTTCTTTTGACCGGCCGGACTTGCGGGAACGTCTGCTGCCCTTTATACGCAATCTGATTGATAAATATTAAAGATGGATATTAAGCCGATACCGGCCTCGGAAAGAAATCTAAACGGCTTCGATTATTTTCTCCTCTGGGCCGGGGTGGCGATTTCCCTGGCCGAAATCTGGGCCGGCGGCTTTCTGGCCCCCATGGGCTTTTGGGCCGGCTTTTGGGCGATCATATTAGGCCACGTTATTGGCAACACCTTTATGGGCTTGGGGGGTATAATCGGCTCACAATACGGGATCATCTCCATGGTCTCGGTACGGCCCGCCTTTGGTATCCGCGGTTCCAATTTGCCGGCAGTGTTGAACATCATCCAGCTCATCGGCTGGCATCCATCATGCTGATCATCGGCGGTCGGGCCGGCGCCATGCTGGGAGCCCCCTTCGGAGGGATGCTGGCTTCCAACCAGTTCTGGATCGTCTTGATCGGCATGGGAACCCTGCT
>NZ_JASJGN010000147.1:0-6218 GCF_033791525.1 Desulfosarcina sp. | reverse complement strand
CGACAAACACGCCCACGGCAGCCACTGTTTCCGGCAGTGCCGCCACCACGGCCCTGGCCTGGTCAGCGGTGACATGGCGCGGGCTTTTTGGAAAAAAGACCACACCGATGGCATCTGCACCCAGAGCAGCGCATTGGGCCGCCTCATGGGGAAGGGTCAATCCGCAGATCTTCACTTGGGGATAAAGAAGGTTCATCGCAGACGCATCGGTCATTCGGCACCGTTGTCCGGAGATGGCACCCCGGATCCCCCCGCCATCAACGCACGGATAAACCGGACCGGGTCATCGGACCGGACAATGCTCTCCCCCACCAGAAAATTGAAGATCCCGGCCTTCAGATTCCGTTGAATGTCCGCCGGCCTTGAAATACCGGAGGCGGCCACGGGCACCTGACCGGGCGCCAGGCGGGCGACCAGATCCATGGCATTGGCGATGTCCGTTTCAAAGGTGTTCAGGTTGCGATTGTTGATGCCCACCAGACGGGCACCGCATACGGCAACAGTGCGGGCATCCTCCGGCGTGTGGATCTCCACCAGGGCCTCCATACCCAGTTCGCGACACAGTGCGTAGAGCCGGTTCAATTTTTTCTCGGTGAGGATTCTGGCGATCAGCAGAATGGCATCCGCGCCGGCCGCCGCCGCTTCGTACACCTGGTAGCGGCTGATGACAAACTCTTTTCTCAGCACCGGCAGGGCACAGGCGGAACGCGCCGCCGTCAGGTCGTCGAGGCTGCCCTTGAAAAAGGTGGGATCGGTAAGCACCGAGACGGCCGCTGCCCCCCCTTTTTCATACCGCAAAGCCGTCCGAAAGGCATCCAGATCAGGAGCGATGTCGCCTTTGGACGGTGACGCCCGCTTGATTTCAGCGATTATGTTTACCCCGGCGGCACCCGGTTGGGAGAGCGTTTCAAAAAAGGGCCGGAAATCCGATCGCTGCCGGGCCAGCTCAGCCAGCCGGCCTTCGGGGATGATTTTTCTGGCCTGCGAAATCTCGCGTCCCTTCTGTTGAACAATCTGCGTAAGAAAATCGGTCGTCATAAATAACTACCCCTGAGTTGAGCGGTAGGTTAATCATGCAATCTTGAGATTTTATTTTGTGTCCGTTCAGAAACGAGGAAATTTGGTCGAGATCAAGGCATGCGAATAATTTTACCTCAGGTGCCCTGAAAGAAATGCCCTTGGGGTAAATATAGTCGATATTCCGGGGATAAAAACGTTCGCATAACGAAGATATCTGGCAAAATAACCGTTTCTGGATGGGCACCGGTTATCCGTTGTCACGAGTATAGGCAACCAATGCCTCCAGTTTGCCCAAGGCGGCGCCACTGTCGATGGCCTGCTCGGCCAGGGCGATGCCGGTCGTCAGATCCGCGGCCTTCTGGCAGGCCACCAGCGCGGCGGCTGTATTGAGAAGCACCACATCCCGCTTGGGGCCTTTTTCTCCCGTCAGAATGGTGCGGGTAATGGCCGCATTTTCCTCTGGGTCACCACCGGTCATCTGGTGCGGCTCGGCCAGCTGGCTGAAATACTGCTCCGGGTAGATGTCATAGGTACGAATCATGTCGTTCTTCAACTGGGAGACGCGCGTGGGGGCGCACACGGAGATTTCGTCCAGCCCGTCGTGCCCGTGAACCACGAATGCACTCCTGGCACCCAAAAGGCGAAGCGCCTCGGCAAACATTTCGGTAAGCTGGGGAGCGAACACGCCAAGCAGTTGGCAGTTGGCGCCGGCTGGATTGGTCAGCGGCCCCAGCATGTTGAAGATGCTTCGCAGGCCCACCTCCGTGCGCGCCTTGGCAGCAAAGCGCATGGCGCTGTGGTATAGCGGAGCAAAAAGAAAGCCGATGCCGATCTCCTGGACCGCCTCCTCGACCACTTCCGGGTCCGTATCCAGCTTGATGCCCAGGGTTTCCAGCACATCGGCGCTGCCGCACCTGGACGAAACACTGCGGTTGCCGTGCTTGGCCACGGTCACCCCGCAACCGGCCACGACAAATGCCGTGGTGGTGGAGATGTTGAATGTTTTGAGCCCGTCCCCGCCGGTACCACAGGTGTCCACGACCGGCATGGCAGCGGCCTGGATGCGGTGGGCCTTTTTGCGCATGGCCCGAGCCGCACCAGCCAGTTCCTCAACGGTTTCCCCTTTGGTGGCCAGGGCGGCCATCATGGCGCCCACCTGGGCGTCGGTGGTCTTGCCGTCAAAAATTTCAGACATCATCTCCGCCATCTGGGTTTGGTTCAAATCGGTTCGGTTGATGATGGTTGCCAGGTGATCCTTGAACATGGCTTAATTTCTCCCTCTACTCAGTCCTTTTAACATCTCGATCCTGAAATTCGTGTTTTTATGTCAGGGAACAAGACAAATAGTAAATAAAATCCATTTATTTAAACCCTTAACGCCTAAATTATTTTAATAAAATTGCGCAGCAACCGCTTTCCCAGCGGGGTCATGATGGATTCGGGGTGAAACTGGATCCCCTCGGTGATATGGGACCGATGCCGAATACCCATGATCTCGCCGTCCTCCGCGGTGGCAGTCACCGCCAGACAGTCTGGCAAACTGTCCTTCTCCACCGACAGGCTGTGGTAACGCATGGCCTGAAATTGCTGTTTGATGCCGGCAAAGATTCCCTTGCCATCACCGGTGATGGCCGACGTTTTGCCGTGCATCAGCCGCTTGGCGCCAATCACCCGGCCGCCAAAGACATGGGCGATGGACTGGTGGCCCAGGCAAACGCCGAGGATCGGTATCTTTCCGGAAAACCGCCTGATCGTATCCACGGAAACACCGGCGGACTCCGGACGGCCCGGCCCCGGTGAAATCACGATGGCCTGAGGAGCCATCGCCGCGATTTCATTCACACTGACGGCGTCGTTTCTTCTCACCTCCACCCCCTCGCCGATCTGTTTGAGATACTGAACCAGATTATAGGTGAAGGAGTCGTAATTGTCGATCATCAGAATCATGGTGTTGTCTCCACACCCTGGCAGGTCAGTTCGAGGGCCCGTTGAATGGCCATGGCCTTGTTGACGGTCTCCAGCCGCTCGCTTTCCGGATCCGAGTCAGCCACAATACCCGCTCCAGCCCGTACGGTAAGCGTCCCGTTTTCAATACAAGCGGTCCGGATGGTAATGGCGAGGTCCATGTTGCCGCTGAAAGAGACGTATCCGACGGCGCCGCCGTATGGTCCGCGTGGACTTTGTTCCAATTCGTCGATGATCTCCATGGCCCGCACCTTGGGTGCCCCGGAAAGGGTGCCGGCCGGAAAAGAGGCCCGCAGCAAGTCCCATGCATCGTAACCATCCTCAATATCACAGTTGATGTTGGAAACCAGGTGCATGACGTGGGAGTAACGCTCCACCACCATCAGATCCGTCACCTGGACCGTGCCGGTCCGGGCGATCCGGCCCAGGTCGTTTCGCCCCAAATCCACGAGCATCAGATGCTCGGCACGCTCCTTCTCGTCGGCCAGCAGTTCCGAGGCCAGGGCCCGGTCCGCCTGTTCGCTGGATCCCCGGGGTCGGGTGCCGGCGATGGGTCGCAGGGTGGCCACGCCGTTTTCCAGGCGCACCATCGTTTCCGGTGAGGATCCCACTAGGACCATCTCATCGAAATGAAAAAAGTAGAGGTAAGGAGATGGGTTCACATAACGCTGTGCCCGATAGATGGCAATGATGTCCCCGGGCGCGCTGCATTGAAAGGGCTGCGAGATAACGGCCTGGATCACGTCGCCTTGCTGGATGTGGTCTTTTACGCTGGCCACCCGCTCTCTGAAAGTTTGTGCCGCCAGCAGCGGGACCATGGTCGGGCTGTCGCCGAGGCCCTCCGGCGCAGCATCGCCAACACGCGTGGCCATGCGCTGTTCAATAGCGTCCAGCCGCGTCATGGCATCATCGTAAGCCGCTGTAGCATCCGGATTCCCGTCGGTAAAGGCGATGGCCACACAGATCATCGTGTTGCGAATGTTGTCGAAAATAAGCAGTTCGTCGCAGAGAATGAAGTGGGCCATGGGGGTATCCACCGACATTCGGTTGGGGATACGCTCGAAAAATGAAACCATTTCATAGGTGAGATAACCGACCAGACCGCCCCAGAACCGGGGAAGCTCACCCATTTCCGCCGGCTGAAAACGGCTCATGAATGTTTTCAGGGTGCTCAGGGGATCGCCGCCGTGGAGAATTTTCTCTTCCTGCCCGTTCTCGGCAATAATCACCTGATCGGCAAACACCTTGACGTGGGTCCTGGCCGACGTGCCCAGAAAGCTGTAACGCCCCCATTTTTCACCGCCCTCCACACTCTCCAGCAGAAAAAGCGGTGTTCGCGGTCCCTTGCCGCCGTCGTCGTAGCATTTTTTCAACAGGGAGACCGGCGTCTCCATGTCGGCCAGAATCTCACGGCAAACGGGAATCACATTACAGGTGCGGGCCAACGCATCAAACCGATCCCGGCTTGGAAATTCCTTCAATTTCATCTGTTGTCCTCTTTCCAATAAAAAAAGGCCGTGTTTGGTTCCACGACCCTGAATAAGAGATGTGTAAGGACTTTTGAATGGGGTGTCAAGGACTTTTTGTTCTTATATATAGAAACATCGAAGCCAAAGATTCGCCCAACCCACCACAGTGGCAGGAAAATTGCTTTTGTATATTACCGGCAATCGATTCTGAACTGGCGGAGTGTTGGATTGAGCCCTCCCCGCGGCAAGCGGCGGGGAGGGCGCTCGCTGTCGCTGTTGATCCGGCCTGGCCGGATATTGCTGGACAGTTGAAAAAACAGCCCTATTTTTTGATGTCAAGAGCGTTCGAATACCGGATAAGCCTGTGCACAAAAGGGCATCCCATGCGCAATAATTGCAGCATCGAACGCCATAGCCAATGCGAGGTACGCCATGCATCGACAGATAAGTATCCTGGTGGTGGAAGATGACCCGAATGTATCCACCGTGCTCACCGCCCGATTGGAAAGTTTAGACTACCACGTATGCGGCAGCGCCGAAACCGGGCTCGAGGCCATCAGCGGGGTTTACCGGCACAACCCGGACATTGTCACCATGGATATCCTGCTCAAAGGGGAAATGAACGGAATCGAAGCCGCCGCAAAAATCGCCGAAGGTTCGGATGTGCCCATCATCTATATGACCTGCCTTTCCGACCAGCAGGTATTCAAGCGGGCCATCGGCACCCACCCGTACGGTTATATCATCAAACCCTACGACATCAATGAACTGCGGTCCGCCATTGAAATTGCCGTGGTCAAGCACCAGGCGGCCAAAGAGCGGGAAACACTGATCGCCCAACTGCAAAAAGCCCTCAAGGAGGTCAAAACCCTCAGCGGCCTGTTGCCCATCTGCGCCTCCTGCAAAAAAATCCGCAAAGACGACAGCACCTGGCAGCAGATCGAGGAATACATCGCCAGCCATTCAGAGGCCGATTTCACCCACGGCATTTGCCCCGAATGCGCCCATCAGCTCTATCCGGAACTGTATAAAAACAAAGGCTGATCCGGATGGGTTTGCTATAACACATCTGGATTTGGGTATTGACAGCCAACCGATTCCCTCCGAAAATGGGATAATTACGATCATATTTGCTAAAGCTGGGTTAGAATGAAGCGTATGGAATACCAGACCTTCCGATTGGAGACGATGCCCACCCTTGCAGCACCGATGTTTATCATCGGTTTCCGTGGATGGGGCAATGCACTCGAGGTGTCGGCCGGCACTGCTGCCTATCTGGTGGATACCCTCCAGGCCGCTTCCATCGGCCATATGGAACCCGACGCCTGCTATCGCTATGACGAAAGCCGCCCGGTAGTGAGGATCGAAACCGGTGCTATGAAATCGATCACCCCCCCGGGAGGAAGCTTTTTCGCCATCGAAACCGCTTCCGGTGAAAACGATCTGGTAATTTTGATCGCCGACGAACCCAGCCTGAACTGGTACCGGTTTTCCCGAGAGTTGGTGGATCTGGCTCACCGGCTCGGGGCCCCGGGCGTGATTACCCTGGGCAGTATGTTCGACAATGTGTTACACACCGACCGGATTATTTCGGCGGTGACCACCGGCAGCGATTTTGAAGGTGTGGTCAGCCGGCATCGGGTGATTCCGATCAATTATCACGGCCCCAGCGCCATCCACACGATCATTCTGGAGGCCTGCCGGAAGCGCGCGGTGGCCGGTGCCAGCCTCTGGGGCCACTGTCCCGCCTACCTGCAGGGCATC
>NZ_JASJGN010000146.1:0-5510 GCF_033791525.1 Desulfosarcina sp. | reverse complement strand
GAGCTTGCCGCAGATTCAAGGCAGATGTCGTCGCGCTATAGTGGACTATGCGCGGCGATATCTAACGCCGAAGATGCGGTGAGATCGGCAATCCCAATGGGTTTCACCTTTTGAATACAACCATCGATGGTACCCAACCGTGATCGTTACCAATCGACCTTCTTCGCGAAAGGTTAATCGCTCAGTTTGGGGTAAAGAAAAGATGGCAATAGCCCTGACTGGACTGTTTTTGATCCATGCCTTTAACCCGCTTGCCGATTTCCGATAATCAGTAGCCACATCAACCTAATTTAACAAACCGGGAAACCTTCATGACCAGCCATTCAAAGATAAAGAGAAACCCTCTCAAAATCAGGCTCCTGGTTGAAGCAGATCGCATTTCTGCGCCTCATCTTGCAGACAGGCAAGGTTGCCGGGGACGTCCAACGAAAAACCCCCATTTTGGTGGAGTCAGAAGAGACTGTTGAAATGGCCCTTAACCGCCATGGCACTTATGCCCTGATGTTCAGCTGCCCGGCGCCCTTCAAGGCAGTCGCCGGAAAACTCGGACCGATTTTTATATCCAGCGGATACTGGATCTACGTGGGCAGCGCTTTCGGCCCCGGCGGCCTGCGTTCTCGATTGTCCCATCACCTGAAGCCATCACACCGGCCCCACTGGCATCTGGACTATATCAAAAGCGCCTTGCGTCCGGTTGAACTCTGGACCACCACCGATCCGGTCAAACGCGAGCATGATTGGGCGGCGGTTCTTTCTGCCCTAAATGGGGCGTCTCGCCCCATCCGGGGGTTCGGTGCCACGGACTGCACATGCCGTTCACACTTGATCCACTTGCCCCGACTGCCGGACTTTTACCGTTTTACGATGCAGGTCTGCAGGGAAATACCAGTCCATGGTCCACTGTCCAGGTTCGATCTGACCAAAGAGGCTTTCATTGCCTGAAGTGAACGGCAAAAACGTAGGCGTTTGGCGTTGTTTGCGATGTGGACATCCAGCCGGCGATCGATTCTGCGCCCGACGGCGAAACACGCCGCCGTTGTTGCAGAAACCCGTCAATTTTGGGCTTTTGTTCGAATCTCTTGACTTCACACCGGCCTTTGCCTACAGTGCTCACCGATCGACGTTCGGCTGCAACCCGCCCGGCAATACACCGATTCACGAGAGGAGACGCCCCATGACCGATGCCGTTAAAAGCATCGATGATCTGAACCAGGAGCAGACCGCTCGCTTGGTCATGGATGTCATGCACCGCACAATCATCCACTATGCACTCTGGTTCACCGAGATCCGCCACCAGATGGGCATGGAAAAGGCCCTGGAAGCCCTGTCCGTCGCCTCGGAAAAAAGCATGGGCATTCAACTCAACCGGCTGTCCAAGCTACTGGGATTCGAGATGCAAGACGGCGTCCCCAGACCACTGCTGAACCTCCCAAAGAAAGATCTGTTGGCGCTGCTTGACGGCGCGGCGATCAACTGGCTGGCCAACGATGGCGTGTGGTTTCAGTCCGTGGAATTCACCAGCGGCATGAACGACGCCAAGCGCTGCAACGACTCGTGCTGGGCACACTTTTCCCCCTTCGAGGCCTGGGCCGTCAAACGGTTCCTGGGACTCGGGGACCGGCCCGGCCTGGACGGGTTGAAAAGGGCCTTGAGTTTCCGTGTCTACGCACGGATCAACGTTCAGTCCTTTAGCGACGAGGGGCCCGACGCCTTCATTTTCCGCATGAACAAATGCCGTGTCCAGGTGGCCCGCAACAGCAAGAATCTGCCCGACTACCCCTGCAAATCTGCCGGTCTGGTGGAGTACACCTATTTTGCCCGCGCCATCGACCCGCGCATTCATACCGAATGCATCGGCTGTCCACCGGATGACCACCCGGACGATTGGTATTGCGCTTGGCGTTTTTCGCTCGAGTAAATGTGAAATTGGGGAAGTTTCGCGTTTATCCGCGCCGCCGATCAACTTGATAGTCAACTGCAAGAGCCCGCCTGAACAAACGGACCAATGGAGCCAGGCCTCTATTGACATCCGTGCCGCTTTTATTTAATCAAATCTATTGTCATCGCATGGCAACCACCTGCGATAGCGCTGTGTCCAGCCAAGGAAGATTAAATGGCCCCCTCAAAAGCAAAACAGACGCCGGACACCGGTCACACTCGCAAGGCCTACCAGGGCATCCGGCATATGCTGTTCCACAACGAGATCGTACTGGGGCAGAAAATCGCCTACCGGGATCTGGCCGAGCGGCTGGGCATGAGCCAGACACCGGTGATCCAGGCCCTGAAGTAGCTTGAATTTCAAGGTCTGGTCCGCCATGAACGCCATCGTGGATACTACACCGAACCGGTCAGCATCCAGGAGGTGGAGGAGATCTACGACTTTAGGGAACAGATCGAACTGGCCCTGCTGCCTCGCACCCTGGCACGAATGGACAGCAAGTCCATAAAAAAGCTGGAGGATGCATTAGATGCCCACCTGAAAGCCTCGCGGGAGATCTACCTATACGGCCGGTTGCTCAAGGATATGGAGTTTCACCTGACGCTGGCGGGCCTGTCCGGAAACCGGGTTCAGCATCAGACCCTGCGACTGCTGTTCGACCTGCTTTATCTCAAATATGGGGGGAACATCCTTTTTTCGACCTCGATGGACAAAGCGGACACCACCCACAAGGAATTGTTCAGCCACATTCGCGACAACCAACTGGCAGGTGCCAAAGCCGTACTTTCCCGGCACATCAACAGTGTCAAAAATCATGTACTCAGCGGCCTTGAACATCTGATGAAGGAAAAAGACAAGGCCGGTTTCTGAACCGCGACAGCGAGCACATTCCCCGTCGCTTGTCGAAGCGAAGCGGAGATCCCGCCATCGGGGTCGGAGCGAAGCAGAGATCCCACTCATCGGGGCCGCGGTGAGGGTTCAATCATCGGCTTGCCAAGTCCGCCTTTAACTTCAGCACCGCCAGTTCTTTGGCTTTGGCCTCCACATCTACCGTAATGTCCAGGTCCCGCCAGCAATTGGGGAAATCAGCCGGATCGATATAGTCGTGATGGGGCCGGCACGGTCCCTTTCCCCAACCGTTCAGTGGACTGGAGAGATGAAAAAGCGGCTCACGATGCCAGGTGGATATCGCCGCTTTCGTTATGGCTTCCACTCCTTTTCCGTCGGGCAGGCAGCGGTGGTGATGAACATCGTAGACGAGGGGAACGCCGGTTGCCGTGCACACGGTCAACAGATCCGCCGGCGTGTACACCCGATCATCGTTTTCCAGCGTCAACCGACTTTTCACCTTCGGGGATAACCGGTTGATAACCGATGTCAATCGCTTCAGCGCCGTCGACTTTTCACCGTAGGCCCCGCCGCCGTGGACATTGAGAACGTCGGCAGCCACCCATTCGGCCACCTGGGCATGATATTCCAGATCAGCCACCGATCGTTTGACCACACCGGCATCAGGCGAGGAGAGTACTATAAACTGATCGGGGTGAAAGGAGGTCCGGATGCCGTTATCGAGGCTGAAGTTCCCGCATTGCTTGAAACGCGCAACAATCTGGTCTCCCTGCGGTAATTCATGCAGGTCATATCCGGCATCGGGATGGGTTTTAACGGGCAGGATCTGGCTGTTGATCCGAAAGGCGCCAATGCCATTGTCGACGCAAAAGTTCAATGCTCGGTAAAGCGCATTGGCGTTGTCAATGCAAATGGAGGACAGGTGCGTCGCCCGAGCCGCCCCGGACAGCGACAGCAGGTACTTGGCCGTGGTACGTCGGAATTTGATGGGCGCCTCTCGAAAAATGCAGCACAGGCCAAAACGGATCATGGTGTCACCTCAACGCTTGGTATTTTTACATCAACATTCCAATGTAGCATATCTTTCTTTCAACTTGCGCATGGACCTGGCATCCTGCAACTATTTGGTTGTTGTCGGTCGGCATTCGGTTGCCGCATGAAACCGATAGGTTGATGCCCGGTCATAAAGCATAATAATTACAAAAGGGTTTGACGGGTTCGCGCAACGTCCCGTCAAACCCCACTCCGCCGGATTGGATGCGAATGTGTTGAATCGTCACTACGCCACTGCCTGGTCAACCCTCTACCAGGCCCGCTACTGCATTTTAATTGCCCTGCTCGTTTATACAGGCAGTTGTCTTGGGGGATGGATGTATGCCGACGCCCTGGGCTTTCTCCACCAGGCGGCCGGCAGTCTGGCCGGCAAGTTTGCCGGTAAAGGTGGCGTATCTTTCATCTTTTCATTGTTTGTCCACAACCTCGTGGCCACCTATATCACCATGTGCCTGCTCACCCTGTGGGGCCTGGTCCCGGTGGTCACCGCGATTGCCAACGGCCTGATTCTGGGCTGGATCGTGGTGACCGCAGCTGGTCTATCTCCCGTTGACACCGCCACCATGCTGGTGCCACACGGCATGTTCGAATGGCCCGCCATGATGATCGCCTGGGGTGTCGGTCTCTGGCGTGGCGCAGGGTATCGGTTCAGCGCTGATCCCGGAACCTATTTTCAACGCTGGAAACGGTCCAACCAGTTGTTTTTTCTGATCGTTCTCCCCTTGCTGCTGCTGGCTGCCATTGTTGAGGGCCGCGGGCATCTTTCCGGATGGTTTCCAGGATAATCAAAAGCCGTCACAAAAGTTCCTAATGCCGGCCCCAAAAAGGCCGATGGTTTATGGTAACACGCACGATAGGTTGCGCGACACCCGAACAGCTATTGAAATACGATTGCGATTGGCCATACGGCGTTAAAATTCGACTCAAAATGCTCATTTACCAACCATAAACTGCGCTTTTTAGCCGGATTTCGCCTTGTCTTGCCTGCGCTCATGACGTTTTTCAACAGCCTGCCAAACCGGAAGAAAGGATCGTTGAACGATGGACAGCCTGGCCCACATATTAAAAAAAGTAAAACGGTTGGAGCCCATTCCCACGGTCATCCACAAAGTCCTGGATCTCGCCGACGACCCGGAATCGTCGCTGAATGACCTGGTGGGAGTGGTCGAGCGGGATCCGGCCATCACCGCCAACCTGTTGAAAACGGTCAACTCCGCCCACATGGGGTTGCCGGTCAAAGTCGATTCCGTCAGGCAGGCCGTTTCCATGCTGGGGTTGCAGCAAGTTGTGGAGATGGTGCTGTCGCAAAACCTGTCCGGCGACCTGCAGTGCTCCCAGAAGGGATATGGCCTGGCCAAGGGAGATCTGTGGCGCCAAAGCCTGGCCGTTGCCATGGTTGCCAGGACCCTTGCCGGCCAGCGGGACCTGATGAGTCTTCCGGCCATCTACACCGCCGCCCTGCTAAAAGATATCGGCAAGGTCATTCTCCACGAGTTTGTGGCCGAGCATCTTCCGGCGATCCAGAAACTGGTGGCCGAAAAAGGCATGAGTTTTGTCGAAGCCGAAACAGCGGTGCTGGGGATGGATCACGCCACGCTGGGGGGTATTATCGCCAAACAATGGCATTTCAGCTCCCATATGACGTATATGATTGAAAACCACCACCTTC
>NZ_JASJGN010000145.1:0-5886 GCF_033791525.1 Desulfosarcina sp. | reverse complement strand
GGTATCGTTGCCATTGTAAGCTTGGGGGAATTGCTTGAATCGATAGTGCCGGATTGCATAAGCACCTCCATTAAACATCGTTATTCTCCGGTGAAATTTGACCCCGAATATTCCCCTTGAGGATCGAAGTAAAAATAGACGATGTCCGGGTCGCCACCGGACCGTTTAAACTGGACCACGGTTTCGCGGCTGTTTTCAGTGCCGCGGACGGATACGTGGATGGATGACAGGCCGGTTTCCCACGCTTCGGGCAGTTTTCCGGAGACGATCAGGCGATCGTATAGCTGCGTTGCCTTCTGGACGGCCTCAAGTGCAGAGAACGGGTCTTCAGTGTGGGTTTTTCCGCCATGGCTGTAGGCACCACCGGGGCCCGAAATGATCAGCCCCGCAGCGATCAATACGGCGATCAGCATCGGCCGCAGGTTCAGGTTTCTATTCGGTTTGATCATGGTCGCCTCCCCTATGGTTTCTGTTTCTTCCCGTTATCATTCAATATCCATACCACGCCGTCATTTACGGATCTCTGATGCATGGGTGATTTTGGGTTAACCGTGCGGAATTGGTCGAATCTCCCGTTAGTATGCCGCTTCATTTTATCTGTGCATGAGGGGTTAATGGTTTCCATGGCTTGCTGATAACTATTTACGCACTTTTCATTTCGCGCGTGCCATTCTGCGTAAATTTTACGCACTTATCTCCCCTTTAATCTCGCCAAAAAGTGTAATCCTATTAATAACAGTATGTTGAGATTCTGGCACGGCTATTGATTATACATAGCAGGAGTGGCGAGGCGGCACCGCTGGCTCGTCTTCAATCAACGCCAGGAGAATCTTATGGATCACCCGTTATCCCGAAGCCCTTTCCAACCGGCAGCCACAAGGTGGCCGATGCTGTATTCCATCAGCGCCTTCGTCCTGCTGCTGGGAATCACGCTGTTGTTTGCGGCAGGCGCAGTGGCTGGTGATCTTGAGCGTCCACCCACCAGCGAAGATCCAACCCTGAAAGATACCGTCTGGCTGGCCGACCTTGTCGAGCAGGCTTATTCCCATAATCCGTCGATTCAGCAGGCGCGCGAGTCGTGGCGGGCGACAGTGGAAAACTATCGGATTACGACCGGCTACCCGGATCCCCAGCTGATGGTCACCTGGTTTCCCGAGCCCATCGAGACACGGCTGGGTCCCCAGGATTGGAATGCTCAGATCTCCCAGATGATTCCCTTTCCCGGCAAGTTGTCCAAAGCCGGCGAGTTGGTGGCCGCCGACGCCCGCATCGCCCGCCTCAAGCTGGACATGGCGGTCAAGGAGACACTCCTGGCGGTCCGGGAGTCCTATTTCGAGCTGTGGTACATCCGGCAGGCCAAAACCGTGACCGAGCACAACGCCCGCCTGCTGGACCACATTCGAAAAATCAGCGAAACCGCCCACGCCGACAACCGGGCCACGCTCACGGACGTGGTCAAGGCCCAGTCCCAATCCGGGCAACTCCAATATGACGCCCTGCTGCTGGAGGAGTTGGAGCAGACGGAGATGGTCCGTCTCAACGGGTTGTTGAACCGCCCTCCCGAATCGGCCGTGGGAGAACTGGAGACACCGGTTCTATCACCGCTGTCCGCTGACGTGGAAACCATCTATGGGCTGGCCGAAGCCAATCAGGAGGAGATCCTCATGGCCCAGGTGGGTGTCGATAAAGGTGACACCAAGGTGTCGCTGGCGCGGTACCAGAACCTGCCGGACTTCAAGGTGGGGTTTTTCTACGCCGGTATCGGCGATCCCGATGTACCCGTTCAGCCCCGGGATGCCGGACGGGATGCCATCGGCCTGCAGGCGGGCATTTCCATCCCCCTGTGGTTCGGCAGGAACAACAGCCGGGTGAACAAGGCCATGGCGGAAAAGGCCATGGCCCGGGCAGAAAAAACAGTCCGCGTCAACGCGGTCCGGACCAAGATCCGCACCCTCTTTTTCAAGGCCCGCAATGCCCAGCGCATCGTCAGCCTGTACGAAACGGACCTGGTCCCCCAGGCGGCCCGTTCCATGGAAATTGCCGAGGTCTGGTACCGGGAGGGGGAGTCGTCGTTCACCGATTTCATCGAAACCCAGTCAGTCTGGTATAACTTTCAACTGGCCCTGGCGCGGGCCAAGGCGGATTACGGCATCAACCTGGCACGGCTTGAACGCATGGCGGGAAGATACCTGACCGGTGACGCGCGAATTTCTGCAGAACCTGCCGGAAAGGAGCAACCATGAAGATCCTGCCGATGGTTCTCACCGCAATCGCGCTGATCTGGGCAACCGGCCTGGCAGCCTGCGGATACCGGGATTTGAATCGGGACATGGACGCCTATACCCCGCCGGCCATGATTCAGCAGGCGCAGGCGCCAGTGCCGCCGGTTACCAGCGAACCGGATGCCTTCGAAGCCGAAAAGGCGACTATCGCAAGGTTGCGGGACCGCTGGGAAAAGGGGGTGGAAAGCAAGGCGCTGCCCGCTGGTAATTCCGCCATTTCCACAGAGATCATTGCCGCCGCAGACGATGATGCCCGGACCCTTGACCTGCTGCGGCCCCGCTTTTCCCTGCAGACGGTTCAGGCGCTGATCCTGCTGCGCAATCCTTCGGTTGAAAGCGCAACCCATCGATTTAGGGCGGCTCTGGAAGGATTCGACCAGGTGACCCAGCTGGACGAAATCCTGCGCCAGTATTCGGCATTTACGGAAGCGGTGATGCCCGGGGTGGGGCCCATGCAGGGCATGGACGCCATTCAGATGAAGTTTCCCTTCCCCGGCGTGACGGCCCTCAAAGGGCAGGTGGCGGAAAAGAACGTGGAAGCGGAAAAACATGCCCTGGACCTCGTCCGGCGCGACATTGTCGCCCAGGGATCCAAGGCTTACTGGAACCTGCTTTACATCCATCGGGCACAACGGATCACCCGGGACACCCTCGAGCAGCTGAACCACCTGGAGTCGGTTGCCACCACCCGCTACGGTGCCGGGAAAACCAGCTATCAGGACGTGGTCAAGATCCGCATCGGCCGGGAGAAACTGGAGGAGCAGCTGGCCACCTTGAAGGAGCAGCGGGTCAATCTGGAAACCGAGCTGTTGGCCCTGATGGACATCCAGCCGGGAATTTCTCTCGGTTGGCCGGACACCCCCACGCCGGACCTATCACTGCCCAAACTAGCGTCCCTCTATCCACTGGCGCTGGAAAACCGCCAGGAGCTGAATCGGATGCGGGCCATGCTGGGCAAGATGGAGCGGATGGTGGAGATGGCCGAAACCATGATTCAGCCGGCTTTTACCCAGAACTATTCACTCTTCACAGACGAAGCCGTTCTCCAGGCGGGCAGCGCCGGGATGAAGCCGACATTTGCCACCACGGTGTCACCCGCCCGGGGTAAAGGCCTGCCCAGGAATGCCTGGTTCGGCACCCGGGACACCTATCTCAGGGAGACGCGACGCAAACTAGACGCCCTGAAGGCCGATCTTGCTAATGCCGAGGCGCGCACCCGGGTGATGGTAAGAATGGGCTGGTTCGAGCTGGACCGGGCCCGGCGAGAGCGGTCCCTGTACAAGGACCGGCTGCTGGAGTTGTCCCAGACCTCCCTGGACGTATCCACCCGGGCCTATGAATCGGGCGGTGTCTCCTTTGCCGATGTGATCTCCTCATACACCGGCTGGCTGGATGTGAATCTGTCCAGCCAGCGGCGAAACAGTGACGTGGGCGTTGCCCGGGCGGAGCTGAGGCGACGGGTGGGCGCCCCGTTGCCATGACCGGACGCGCTAGAAGCCGGAGAACGCCAGATCCAGGGTTGTCGTGGCTTCACAGTCGTCGGTTGGGTTCCACCCCTGATGCCGAACAATTAAGGACACCGGGATAAGAATAGTTGCATAAGCGGGGCGCCCTTCCGTCAACACCCCTCACCCTGTCCCTCTCCCCAAAGGGGCGAGGGGACGTTGACACGACCCTCATTGATCGATGGGAACGAGCGACATGACACACCTCCCTCCCCCATTGAGGGGAGAGGGCCGGGGTGAGGGTTTTTTTTACAGGTTTTAGTGACGTTTCAACCACGAAAGGACGCGCATTCATGTTTGCCAAACTGATCATTATCGCTGTTGCGACACCGTTGATTGCTTTCTTGCCAACCATGTCGCCCGTGACGAACTGGGACCAGAAACATTTATTGTCTGTTTTTGGGCTGGCAACGGTGCACGCCGAAGAAGCGCTCAAGGCCGGCATGGTGGACCCAAAAACCGGCAAAAAGATCAAATACTGGGCGGCGCCCATGGACCCGACCTACATCCGCAACGAGCCGGGCCAGTCGCCCATGGGCATGGACCTGGTGCCGGTATACGAGGAGGCGGGAGAGGAGAAGGAACCCAGCTCCACCATCCGCATCGATCCCGTGACCCAGCAGAACATGGGGGTGCGACTGGGCCGTGTAGAGAAGAAAAGCCTCTCCAAATCAATCCGCACATTCGGCACCATCACCTACGATGAAACCGGTCTCTACTCGGTAAATACCAAATTCAATGGTTGGATCGAAATGCTCTACGTGGATTTCCTGGGGGAGCCGGTGGAAAAGGGACAGCCCCTGTTCGACATCTACAGTCCTGATCTGCTCACCGCCCAGCAGGAATACCTCATCGCCGTTCAGCAGCAGAAGGGGATAAACGGCAGTGGCGGCAAGAATGCCCGCAAGGGCGACAACCGGCTACTGGAGGCCTCGCGCACCCGTCTATCCTATTGGGATTTCACCGACGAACAGATCACCCAGTTGGAGACTGCCGGCGAGATTCAGAAGACGATCACGATCTTCTCACCAGCCTCGGGTGTGGTTATCAAGAAAAGTGCCCTGAAGGGACACTACGTCAAAGCCGGCGAGCACCAGTATGAAATTGCCGACCTGTCCACCGTGTGGGTGGATGTGGACATTTACGAATACGAGCTGCCTTGGGTCCACAAAGGCATGCCCGCCGGAATGGAGTTGTCTTATATTCCCGGTAAACGCTACGCAGGGGAAGTACTGTTTATCTACCCCTACCTGGATCCCAAAACCCGCACGGCCCGGTTGCGGCTCTCCTTTTCCAATCCCGGCAACCAACTCAAACCCGGGATGTACGCCAATGTCTATCTGCAGAGCACCCTGCCGGGGAAGCGGCTGGTAGTCCCCCAGGAGGCGGTGATCGACAGCGGTGTGCGTAAACGCGTCTTCGTCTCCAGGGGGAAAGGAAAGTTCGAGCCGAGGGATGTCACCATTGGTGCCGAGGGCAACGATTATGAATTTGAGGTCATCGACGGCCTGGCCGAAGGAGAGGAGATCGTTCTCTCCGGACAGTTCATGTTCGATTCGGAAAGCCGGCTGAAAGAGGCCATCGCCAAGATGCTTGAGGTCCGCAGTCAGGGAGCGGGAGGGGATCCTGATGATATAGATATGGACGATCTGGACATGGAGAGTATGACCATGGAAGACGACGATCTGGACATGAACGATATGACCATGGATTCGAATGAGTAACCGTTCACAGTTTACAGTTGCCGGTTCACGGTAAAAAAAATAGGAGACGGCCGCGATTATGGAATCGAAGATCAAATGCTGCGCTCATCTATAGCTATTCCATCAAATATTGCGGAAGAAAACGAAAGAAAGAGTGTTTCTGATTTACGAAAGTTTATCAATATCCAAAATGCTTAAATCGTTGCATAGATTTTTGAAAAAGCCGTGAACTGTGAACCGATAACCGTGAACAGTTTTTCTGAAGAGGAAGCCAAACCATGATCGAAAAAATCATCGAACTGTCCATCAAAAACAAGTTCATCGTGATCCTGGCGACCCTGTTCATCATCGCCGCCGGCATATACGCGATCGCACGCACCCCCCTGGACGCCATTC
>NZ_JASJGN010000144.1:0-13197 GCF_033791525.1 Desulfosarcina sp. | reverse complement strand
TGGAATCTCTTTGAAAATCTAGAGCTGTTGTAAATTTTGTATTAAGACTTAATAAATTCAAAACCACACAATTAGTAAGAAATGTGTTAAAGAATATTATTGCCATTTTCACTTCTCAGGATAAAACAAAGAGTGGTACTTTAATGTCGCGAATGGCTCAAAATCAAGAAATTGGATTGGGATCAGATACATATTCTCTAGGCATAAATCAATTTGAAGGAAACTTAACAGATATCATTGAACTTGTTAGAGAAAAGAATGTTCCAATAATAATATCTACTTTGGCCAGCAATATAAAGGATCAAATTCCTTTTGTATCAAAAAAGGATAATGAACAAGAAGATGCCAGAACAATTTATAAATATGCTCAAAATGAATATCAGAATCTAAATTTTAAAAAAGCGGATTCTCTTTTTCGGTTGGCGAAAGATCTTGATCAACTTAGATTTAGAGCACCCGATGAAATAAATGGATTAATTAAAAATCTTGGTAATAAATTCAATATTCCAATTGTTAATGCCGATTCGATATTATCTCATAATTCTACAAATGGAATTATTGGAAAAAATTTGATGACCATTCTTGGAAATCACCGTTGGTGACATCCAGAAAATGGTAGAAACTTGGCTATTTTCATTATAATATCTTTGAGTTAGCTATCTTTTTCCATATTGTTTATGCAACATTGGGGTTCACTCAACATTCGACGCTCATTCGTCCATCCATCGACAAAACATCCTGGCCAAACAAACCAAAAACAACAAATTGCAATCACCAAATATAAGATAAATTTCAAATAGTTAAATCACAATTAGGGTTGTCAACAAATAGTTGTTTGGAATTTGGCGTTTTCGTCATTGTGATTTTGTTATTTGTCTTTAATTTTCTGAAATGAGAAACAGGAATTTTATGATTGAGATGCAGAATCACAAGTATGTCTCAGGGCGGCCTCCAGCCGCCGGGTTTAAACGGCTCACCCTTTTCCCTGGAAACCCACCGTTATCTGTTCACCTTCGACAATCACGGGAATTTTTCGCTGACCATTGGAGAGCACCAGCATTTTTTCCAATGCGTGGGGATCATCGATCACACTGACGTATTCAACCGATCTGTTTTTTCTGGCGTAGGCCTCACGGGCTGCCAACGTATGGGGTCACGAGTTTTTACCGAAGATCGTTACCTTTGCGGTCATGGCCTTCTCCCATGTTTTAACTTTGGTATGGCAGTCGGTGATAGGTGCAGGTCCTGTTTGAATTGAATGGTAATCAACATATCCTCAAGGGCCGATATTGTCAATGTTTACGCATTGACATCGGTTACGGCGGTTGATAAATAAATTAGGTTTGAATAAAGGGATCATTCCCTTTTTTTGTTTGTGAGAGATCTGACTGGCCGGTATTCAGGAAACGGCGCAGGCTGCCTTAACAGGCTGTTAATTGCGACTTAGTTGGTGCCTTGCCCACCAGAATACCGGCAGAATTCAGGGACAACATGACAACAGCCCAATCCAGAACCCTTCGGATCGTCAATGATCTCGGATTGCATGCGCGATCCGCCGCCAAGATGGCCAAACTGGCCGGAGAGGCCAGCGGGGGGGTATGGATCATGAAAAACGGCAACACGGCAGACGCCACATCCATGCTGGACATCCTGACACTTGCCTGCCCCGCGGGCACGGAGATCACCGTCAGCATCGATGATGAAGCAGATGTGAATACCCTGGAACGCATCGCGGCACTGGTTCGATCCGGGTTTGGAGAATAACCGTTCATGGAAAATCAGGAACACCAGGAAATCATCCTCAGGGGCATCGGCGGATCCCCTGGAATATGCATCGGTAAAGCCTACCTGGTGGACAAAGAGGGTGTGGATGTCGTCAAAAAGTATGTGATCCGTGATGAATCACGATCTGCAGAAGTGGGCCGCTTCAAGACGGCGGTAAAAAAAGCCCGGACTGCGCTGCGTCGCATCATCGACACCACTCCCGAAGAACTTCGCCAGCATACGCAGATTTTAGAGACCCACATGCTGCTCCTGGAAGACAAGATGCTCTATGATCGGACGATCGACGTGATCGAGACAGAGCGCGTCAATGCCGAGTGGGCGCTGAAGAAGGTGGTTTCCCTGGTCAAGCCCATCTTCGAGAACATGTCCGATGACTACCTCAAGCAGCGGGCAGAGGATATCACCCATGTGTCGGATCGCATCATGGAAAACCTGGTCGGTGCGGACCTGGTGGACATTGGGCGGATCGACAAGCGGGTGATCCTGGTGGCCCGGGACCTGTCTCCGGCGGAGACCAGCCAGATTCAGCTGGAGCGGATCAAGGGATTTGTCACCAACCGTGGCAGTCGGGCTTCCCACACCAGCATCATTGCCCGGACGCTTGAAATCCCCGCTGTTTTAGGGGTGGGCAACGCCACGCTGAAAATTAAAAATGACGACATTATTATCGTGGACGGCGAGACCGGCATCGTTGTGGTCAACCCAACCGAGAAGACGCTGCTGGAGACCGAGGAGCGCAGAGAGCAATACGAAATTCAAAAAGCGCTGATGGCCAGAAAAAGCCATCTGCCCGCCCGGACCAAGGACGGCGTCCGAATTTCCGTCATGGGCAACATCGAACTTCCCGAAGAGGTGGTTTCCGTGCTGGATCACGGCGGCGACGGCATCGGTTTATACCGGACTGAATTTCAATATCTCAGCCGTCCGGATTTTCCAACCGAAGAGATGCTGTTCGACAACTACAAAGGTGTGGTCGACGTCATGGGCGATCGGCCGGTGACCATCCGGACCCTCGATATCAACGGCGACAAGGCGGTGAATTATATCCGGGACAGCCACGAACTGAACCCGGCGTTGGGTCTTCGGGCCATCCGCTACTGCCTTCAAAAACCCGATATATTCAAAACCCAGCTTCGGGCGATCCTGCGGGCCGCGGCCTTCGGGGAGGTTCGCATTCTCGTTCCCATGATCTCAGGGATCGAAGAGGTTGAACAAACCATCGATCTGCTGGACGAGGCTGCCCAATGCCTGGAACAGCAGGGGGTTGCTCACAAACGGGATATCCCCCTGGGAATTATGATCGAAGTCCCATCGGCAGTGGTTACCGCTGACATTCTGGCCGAAAAGGTTGATTTTTTCAGCATTGGCACCAACGACCTGATCCAATACACACTGGCCATCGACCGGGGCAACCGGCATGTTGCCCACCTTCACCAGCCGTTGCATCCGGCCATACTCCGGATGATCAAGCGAACCTGCGATGTGGGCAGGGAAAAAGGCATCAAGACCTACATGTGCGGTGAGATGGCTGGAGAGCCGCTTTTTGCCCCCATTCTGCTTGGGCTGGGGGTGGATGAACTGAGCATGAACCCCCAGGCTATCCCCCTGGTGAAGAACGCCATCCGGTCAATCAATACCGCCGATCTGCGTGACTTTATGGATGTGGTGATGCGCAAGACCACCGCTGACGAGGTTCAGGAGCTGGTGGAGCGACACTTCGGTACCGTCGTTTCGCACATCGAGCCCGAACAACAGGAGCAGTAATCCCGTGGAAAAGCAACCGATCAAAGTGGTGGCGGAGAACCGCAAGGCCCGACACAATTACATTATCGAAGACAAGTATGAAGCCGGGATCGTGCTGGCCGGCACCGAGGTCAAATCCCTGCGGATGGGCAAGGCCAACCTCAAGGATTCCTACGCCCGCATCAAAAATGGCGAGGTTTTCGTCTACCAGATTCATATCGGCGCCTATCCCTTCGCCTACTTCGACAATCACAACCCCCTGCGTCCCAGAAAACTTTTGCTGCACGACTACGAAATCAAAAAGCTGTATGGCAAGGTCAATGAAAAGGGGTATTCGCTCATTCCGCTGAGGCTCTATTTCAGGGGGGGAAAGGCCAAACTCAGCCTGGCACTGGCCAGGGGCAAGCAGAGTCACGACAAGCGCGAAACCATCCGGCGCCGCGACCAGAAGCGGGAGCTGGATCGGGAACGAAAAAATAACCGATGATACCGGAAACAGGACCATACTCGGCCCCTCCGATCAGGACGATTCGGGCCTTGGGTGCAGGGATGGTCGCCAGAACCATGAATTCAACGCATCACCGATACAAGAAAAAACCGCCTGCGTTCACGGGCCCCCGGGAACGCTTAAGCCAGATGCTGGTCCGTATGCGCCAGCTGGAGGGCAACCCCCACTTTATCGCTCTGGGTATGGCGGTGGGTGTTTTCGTATCCATCACGCCGATCATTCCCCTGCAGACCATCGTTGCCATTGCCCTGGCCTTTCTGGTTCGGGGAAGTAAATCGGCGGCGGTGCTGGGCACATGGCTGAGTAACCCGCTTACCATCCCTGTGGTTTATTATGCCAACTACAAGCTGGGCTGCATGCTGTTGGGATACCAGAAAACACTGGATAGCATCGCCTTTGACTCATTCTCCCAGCTGATGGACCTGGGGCTGGAGGTCACCTGGGCCATGATCGTCGGCGGTGTGGTCATCGGGGCGGTTCTCGGCGCAGCGGCCTATTTCATCACCTTTCGCATATTCATTACCATCCGACGCCGGGCCCGGCAGGTCGATACCGATTCAAGGCCGCGGCCATGACATCGCCGCGGGCGCTGCTGACCGCCTGGAACATCCAGGCCAAGAAGCAGCTGGGGCAGAATTTTCTTAACGACCCCAACGTGGCCCGGGCCATCGTGAACAAAGCCGGTATCGCCGGCGATGATGTCGTGCTGGAGATCGGGCCCGGTCTGGGGGCCATGACCATTCCCGCGGCGGCGGTTGCCAGCCGGGTCATTGCCGTGGACAAGGACGGCCGAATCATCGATCTGCTCAGGACCGAGCTGCTGGCCGCCGACATCGATAATGTCGAGATTCGGGAAGCTGACATTCTCCGGGTGGACCTGAACGCGATCGCCCGCGACGCCAGCCGGCGGTTGGTGGTTTTGGGCAACCTTCCTTATAATATTTCATCCCAGGTGGTCGTCCAGTTGATCCACGCCCGAAGCCGGATCGACCGGGCGGTACTCATGCTGCAGAAAGAGATGGCCCAGCGCATCTGCGCCGGTCCCGGATCCAAAGACTACGGCCGACTGTCCGTCATGCTGGGGTATTGTGCACACACGCAGGTGCTGATGCAGGTGCGGGCGCCCTTGTTTTTTCCTGCCCCCAAGGTGGATTCCACTGTGATCGGCATCCGGTTTGCCAGTCCACCGCCCTTTCTAGCCGGTGACGAAGCCCTTCTTTTTCGTGTGGTCAAGGCGGCTTTCGGCAAGCGGCGCAAGACCCTGAGAAACGCGCTGTCCCAGAGCGATCTCGATCTGGTGCCAAGCACATGCGAACGGCTGCTTGCAGAGGCTCAAATCGATCCCAAGCGGCGGGCGGAGAGTCTTTCCGTGGCGGAATTTGTCCGTTTAAGCAACGTGATTGGTACCTATTGGTAAATCGTGCCATATGGTTTGGACGTTTATTACGACCCTGCATACAGCCTCGTGTATAGGGATAGCAACGTCAGTTTTCTTAGCCCCACCAACAGCTGCTGGTTCAAGAGAATCGACAATCGTATTAACCTGCGGCCATATTTCAAAAGCATTCTTTAATAAGGGTTTTTCCCCCGCACTATCCCCTTGATTATCCCATCTTGTCCTGTTGTGGTCGTTCAATTATCTAGTGTCCGTCCAGAAATAGGCAAATTGGGTCGAGATCAAGGCTTGCGAAAAATTTTACCGCAGGCGCCCCGAAGGAAGTGCCCTTGGGGTGCATATGTTTGATATTCTGAGGATAAAATTTTTCAAAAAACGCAGATATCGGGCAAATTGGTCATTTATGGATGGGCACTATCTAAATATTAAAGGGAGGTGGACTTCAATCATGGCTCCAGCGGTTATAGCTTAACGTATCCCACCATCACCGATAACGCATCAATCATTTAATGTCAGTCCTGCGTTCATTTTTGCCGTTTGCCCTCACATTGCTTTCTCATTAGAATTATACGCTATCCAAAGGAGGAGGGATGATATCTTCACCATGTAGGACATGTTCAAAGCGTCACATGCCCAAGGATTTGTGTATACAGGACTGCAAGAAAATAATCGCAATTCAAAAGCTTCAGCAACATATGCACTCTCCGCCTTATGCGAGTGGGATAGGCGCAGACTCAACCCCTTTTATCGTTGCAGAATCAAACTACAGCAGGATGGTTAAAAATTAAGGTCCATTAGTTGGTGAGAGAAATCCAAATACGCTCATCAGCAAGCCGGCTTTAAGCTTCAACATGCCGGCATCCATAATAAGGACCGTAAGCGGAGGTAAAAATCATTGTGACGATTTCAAAAGCAAGTATACTTGTTGTGGATGATGATGATTTAATAAGAGATGTAGTCTGCTTGATGCTTTCAACTCTGGGTTACGCGACCATTGCAGCCCAGGATGGGATCGAAGCGCTCGTCTGTATGAAAAACAATGATAGTATTCATTTAGTGCTGACTGACATCAACATTCCACAAATGGACGGCTGGGAACTTGCTCGTCACATCAAGGCGCTTAAACCCGAAGTGCCAATCGTTGCCTTCACCGGCGATTCACCTGACGTAATTCTACCAAGGCTCCCCGATAGCGAAATTAATCAGGCCCTCTTTAAGCCGCTTAGAATTGAGGTTCTAAGGGGTGAAATTTCAACTATTCTGCCATCAGAAGGGATAAAATACGCCAGTTAGCACGAAGGCAGTGCACTTGCTGTTCGCGCAGTGGCGAGAGAAAAACTACGATACTGATATTGGGATTCGGCAGTATGCCGCGTAGTTGTCGATTACACACCGATTTTTAAATATCTTCGATGATGCTTTCCGGTTGTGTTACATTGCGACAATATTGACGGATTCGTAAAAAGTCACCTGTCATGTCATTCCCGCGAAGGCGGGAATCTATAACTACCTGTTAATACTGGATCCCCGCCTTCGCGGGGACGACAACAAAACCGAAATTTCGACTTTTTACGAGTTCATCAATATTAGTTCTGCGATCTTTATCATAACCTGAAATGTCCAAAAGAAAACAGCAATTATTATATAACTGCAATGTGTTGGAGGCATCATAAATGATTAGATGCCCGATTTCATCACCCATCCGTATTTCAATTGGATTAATTAATCGGCTTGTCTAATCAGGCTTTATCACCATAACTGGTAATGTGCTCTGGAAGACTCTCATCTGTACCGTACATGAAATGCTTTTTCATATTCTCAGAATATCTGCTAGCAATCGGTGTTTTGCCCATTGCCTCGGCTACCTCACGTATGTGAATTGGTGCCGCACCACAGCATACTCCCAAATAGCGGATATTGTTGTTCCAAGCATCTTCTGCAAATTTCCTTATCTCATAGCGGTTACAATAAAGAGGATCCAAGGCAGTTGGAAAGGTTCTTCCATGAGGAGAAGAAACACTGATTCCGTTATTATCGTCAAGATTGAAAAATGTTGGTTGCAGTTCTGTTGTACGATAGGGAATCGGTAGTGCCGCCATATGACCCGATAAAGATTCTCGTATTTTCCTTAGATATGGCATCATTGTATTAGGACCTCTAAAACAGTTCATACCGACAACATCAGCCCCACGCTGTTCAAGCTCCTTACAGGCATCTATTATATCCCATTGGTCTCTAAGAATATTTTCTCCCATAGGGGCAATGGTGATTACGGCAGGTTTATTTGATTGTTGAATGGCCTCCAGAGCTGCAAAGGCTTCGCCAGCATAATAGAAGGTTTCCCCAATGAAATAATCCACACCTTCATCTACTGCCCACTGAACCATTTCTGAAAACATTTCTCTAACTTGCTTTTGACTACTCGAATCATCTGGGTTCCAAATATTGGAATTGGATATGTTACCAGCTACTAAATTCGGTTCCGAACCTTCAGGAACATCTGCGGCAACATCGTTTGCGATCTTTAAGGCAGCACGATTTAAAGGTTCCAATAGATCTTCCTTGCCTATTACACGCATTTTTTCTCTATGCCCATTATACGTAAAAGCTACAACAACGTCCGAGCCTGCATGTTGAAAGTCTTTATGGAGCGACTTCAGGGCTTCTGGGTTATCCAATGCTACTTCCGGAACAAATTCACCGGCTGTGAGATAGCCTCGTCTCTCCATTTCAAATAAATACCCTTCAGCACAAACAACTCCAGACGTTTCTAATCTTTGCAATAAGTCTCTTTTCATATAACCCCCTATAATCACTGATCAACGACCTGTGATTGACTTTAAATCAAACCACTATGTGGTCATAAAAGACGAGCTCATTTTTGAGCCGTTAATCCTACAAAAATGATACAATGTGGTATTTTATAGTACGATGTTAAGCACTTAAAATAGCATTATCAAATTCTTTATTTAAAAATTTAGCTAAATATTTTATTCAAGTTAGAAGAGGAGAATAAACTGGGCTAAATATTAGCATTTATAAAATCCGTCTAATCAGGATAGATTGAATCGAATCACCGAAGTGAGTGTCACTGCGACCAAAACCAATACCATTATAGCCAAGATGAGGTGTCGCTGGACGCTGGGTATACCCGCGAACCGAATCATGCAAAGGTAGGTACCGCTGCCTAGTGAGACTAACCCAAATAAGCCAGCAAGTAATCCTGAACCCCCATAAAACAAAATTCGCTCAGGTTCTTCGTCGATTCCAAGAATTCCTGTGTCGGGTATTTGGGAGGGGCCAATAAAAAGCAAAGATAGGGCCGCACTTTCAAGAAATATTACGATTCATGTCAAGTGTCCCGAAGCACTATTAATGCCATTGATCTCATTTCAGCAATGACTGATTGATTTTCCGGTGCCTTCTGAGCAGCTTGAGAACCTAAACTAGTGTCCATCCAGAAATAGGCAAATTGGGTTGAGATCAAGGCATGCGAAAAATTTAACCGCAGGTATATGGTTGATATTCAGAGGATAAAATTTTGAGCATAACGCAGATATCAGGCAACTTGGCCATTTGTGGATCGACACTAAACCAAACCGCGCAAGGTATTGAGGTCAGTATTGACTTGATTGTTCGCCAAGTTTGTTGAGTTTTTCTATTCTTTGGAGATGCCGGCCGCCTTCAAATTTGGATTGCAGCCAAGTCTCCACAATGCTGATCGCCGTAAGTTGACTTACCATCCGGGCACCTATGGAAATCATATTTGCATCATTGTGCTCCTTTGCGAGTCGAGCACTTTCGTCATTAAAGCAGAGGGCACATCGAATACCTTTAATTTTATTTGCAGCCATAGCTTCACCGTTGCCGCTGCCACCAATTACAATGCCGAGATGTTGCTTTCCTTCAGCAACACTTCTCGCAGCAGGGCATATGTAATCAGGGTAATCTACTGACATGTCACTATCAGTTCCAAAATCATAGACACTATATCCCTCATCCTTGAGATATCCCTTGAGCTTTTTCTTTAAGTGGTACCCAGCATGGTCTGCTGCAATTGCAATTCTCATTTTAATTCCCAATTAACGAACCTTTGAATTATGGGGTTTTAGTGAGGTGAGGCGAAAAAACGCTTAAATGATCTGAGGATGCCGCCCTCAGGTCGTATCCTATCTGGCAGAAGCCTTCTCTATGGAATCAACGACGATGGTACCCGGACGGACGGACCATCGAATATTGCGGTCATACAGCCGCAGGCCGAATTCTGTTTTATCGGAGTGGTTTTCCATGTAGGCGGGACGAGGGTCGGCGCGGAGCACCTGGACGACCAGTTCAGTGAACCCCGGATAGGTTTTTTCCGCCTCGGCACTGGCACACCGTCCCTGGTTCGAAAATTCAATTGAGATCGACGGTCGGGGCCGATCGGATGCATAGCCACCGTTCGCATCAGGAATCGAATCCGCATAGGGCAGATAGGGTTTGATGTCCAGAACGGGGGTTTGATCCAGCATGTCGATACCGGCCACGTCCAGCAGCAATTTACCATGCTCCCGGCGGACGCCTTCAAGGGTTACGCTGGACATGCCGATGGGATTGGGACGGAATCCGGACCGGCTGGCAAACACACCGATTCGCGTGTTGCCTCCCAGCCGTGGCGGCCGAACGGTGGGCTGCCACTTTTTGGCGCCGATACCATGAAAGACAAAAACGATCCATACATGCGAAAAGTCACTGAGCCCCCTGAACGCTTCGTCCCGATCATAGGGCGGCAGAATTTCGATGGTGGCACGGGCGGCAGGAACCAGTCGCGGCTGACGCGGAATGCCGAATTTTTCGGTAAAGCATGAGTGGACAATGCCAATGGGATGAAAGACGAAATCCGTGTCCATAAAGGCCTCAATTTTAGCTGAACGGCTGTTTTCAGGCAACAATTCGATCGTGTTGATAGCATACCCTGGCGTCTATGAACAGAGCGGGGGTGTTGAACCAATTTAACCTTGACAGGTCGCCGGCCCTCCTTCAGAATTCGATTCAGCAGGCGACGTGGATCTGCCGCTATTGATGCTTTTCTCAATACCCATCATTTACGGGGAGACAATGATGTTTAATCCGGAAAAACTACTCGGCGGATTAATCCGCAGCAGCACCCGGGGCAGCCGGGGGGGGCTTGGGGGCCTGATGTCAGGTGGCGCCGCCCTGGGGGTCCTGGGTGTGGCCATGGAAGCCGTTGAGCATTACATGAATAAATCCCAGGGTGCAGGCCCCTTACCCCAAACACCCGGGACACCGCCGCCCATTCCCGGTTCGGCTCCGCCATCTCCACCGGTTATGGAAAGGGCGTCGGCCGCTCCGCCACCGCCGCCCATGCCGGGGAAACCGGCGTCTGTGCCTCCTCCACCGGTGGCCGACGACCCGGCCGGCAACCCAGAGGCGGTGATTCTGATTCAGGCCATGATTGCCGCGGCCAATGCCGACGGCGTCATCGATCAGGCGGAGCGGGACAATATCCTGAAACGTCTGCAGGCCGTCGATCTCTCACCGGAGGAGCACGCCTTTGTCGTCCAGGAACTGCTTTCACCGGCGGATCTGGAAACAATCGTCGGCAATGTCAACCGCCCGGAACTGGCCCGGCAGGTTTACACCGTGTCCCTGATGGCCATCGAGGTGGACACAGAAAAGGAACGCCGGTACATGAGTACCCTGGCCAGCCGGCTGGGGCTGGATGAATCGACAGTTGAACAAATCCAGCGTAGCCTGGAACTGTGTTGAGGAGGGTCCAAGGGGTCGAGGATTTTAGGATTATCAAGGGAAGAAAAGGAATCCTGTCTTTTTAATCATCGACATCGCACAGCGAACCACGCCTTCGACATTCGTGATTGGATATTGGACATTCTGCGGTTCGCTTTTTCCCCGTTCCCTCGAATCCTTGAACCCTTTTTTTTAATTAGGAGGTCCCCTAAATGACCCAATGGTATCTGAGCTTTGACGGCAATCAAGTCGGCCCCATGGATCTCTCCCAGGCCATCGGCCAGGCCCGGCAGAATCCCAACGGATTCGCGTGGCGGGACGGGTTTGCCGAGTGGGAGCCCATCGCCAGCATCGCTGAACTCAATCCGGCACTCGGTGTTCCGGTGCCCACACCGCCACCGGCAGCTTCCCGCCCTGCAGGTGCGGACGAAATCGACTTCAAGATTTTCGGGGCCGAGATGCAGTTCGTCGAGGTGGAACTGGACCCCGGTGAAAGTGCCGTGGCCGAGGCCGGCGCCATGATGTACAAGGACAGCACCATCGAGATGCAGACCGTATTCGGGGATGCCTCGGCGCCTTCCAGTGGCGGCGGCGGATTCATGGACAAGCTCATGGGGGCGGGTAAAAGACTGCTTACCGGGGAAGGCCTTTTTATGACCGTGTTCACCCACACGGGCCAGGGCAAGGGCCACGTGGCATTCGGTGCCCCTTATCCGGGCAACATCATTCCCGTACCCCTGACCAGCGTCAATGGCTGCCTGATCTGTCAGAAGGACAGCTTCTTGTGTGCGGCCAAGGGGGTTTCCATCGGCATCCACCTGCAGAAAAAAATCCTGACCGGTCTCTTCGGCGGCGAAGGTTTCATTATGCAGAAACTGGAGGGGGACGGCATGGTTTTCGTGCATGCCGGCGGCACCGTGGTGGAGCGCCAGCTCAAGCCTGGCGAGGTGCTGGATGTGGACACCGGCTGCATCGTGGCCCTGGAAAAAACCGTGAACTTCGATATCCGCCAGGCGGGCAACATCAAGACGGCCCTGTTCGGCGGCGAGGGACTCTTTTTCGCGACCCTTCACGGGCCCGGCAGGATTTGGCTCCAATCCCTGCCCTTCTCGCGGCTGGCCGGCCGGATGCTCCAGGCCGCTCCCCAGCGCGGTGGCAGCCGGGGCGAAGGATCCCTCATGGGGTCGTTAGGCGGGCTGATCGACGGTGACAACCGGTTTTAGTAATTGCGGGATTAAGGAATTCAGGGATTAGGGGATTGGCAAAGTTCAATACTGCCTCCAATCCCCAATTCCTTAATTCGCCAATTCACTAATCAGGCATTCGTGAACGCTTCTACCATTACCTTCTCATACCACCCGTTGAGTCGCCACCCTTCCAGAAAACCGTTATGTCCGCCATAGGGCTGGACGATCAGGCGGGTCGCAGGGCTGGTGTGCAGGTCGTAAAAATCTTCCACAGGAATAATGGGGTCGTCTTCGGCAGTGATGATGGTGGTGGGGGTGGTGATTCCCTGAAGGTCGTTGTTGATGAGCGTATAATCGTTGAAGTAGGATCTGGCGCTGTCATAAGCGCTGTATCGTGCCAGGAGCCGTTCGGTCATCTCTCGGATATTGCCCACGTCCATGATGGCTGAAAAGTCATAGTGTTCCGGGAACAAACACTGTTTGACAGCCAGGGAGCGGCGCCATTTTTTCAGAAAGTATTTCAGAATAAACCGGCTGTTGTCGATACGGTCCGTGGCCTTGTCCGGATTCAGCACGGGGCTGATGCTGATGATCTGCTTCAGATCGTCGATGGGTTGCATGGCGCAGCGCCGGGCGATTCGCAGGGCAAAATTGCCGCCCAGGGAGAATCCGGCAAGCAACACCGGCTCTCCATGTTCTGCCTGGCTGATCTGGCGGACGGCATCGAACACTTCGTCAAGTAGCACCGCGTAGAAAATTCCGGTGTTCAGGTGGTGACTGCGGCCGTGGTCCCGCAGGTTCAGGCGGAATACATCGAAACCGCGGCTGAA
>NZ_JASJGN010000143.1:0-10694 GCF_033791525.1 Desulfosarcina sp. | reverse complement strand
AACATCATGTTCAGAAAGTTCTCGCAGTAAGTGAGATCCGGACGGGGATAGACCACCTTATGGCCGCGAGAGATCTTGTATGACATGGCGGCCATGGTGCGTACCTTGGCCAGCAGTCGGGTCATGGTGATGATGACATCTTCCTCCAGGGTACTTAATTCCGGATAAAAGCTCCTCAGGGCATTGACCATGGAAGAGAGGATTCCCATGGGGTGGGAGGCCCGGGGATAGTTCTGGAAAAACGCTTTGAGGTCTTCATGGACCAGACTGTTGTCGTTGAGCAACACCGAAAAGCGGGTCAGCTGTTCACGGTTGGGAAGCTTGCCGTTGATCAGCAGGTAAGCGGTCTCTTTGAATGTGCCATGTGCGGCCAACTGTTCCACGGGGATGCCACGGTAGCGCAGAATCCCTTTTTCGCCGTCCATATAGGTAATGGCACTCAGGCAGCTGCCCGTGTTGGCGTAGCCGGGATCCAGGGTGATGAATCCGCTGTTGGCACGCAGGCTGGAAATGTCGATTGCCTTTTCCCCTTCGGTTCCGGTGACGACCGGCAGCTGTATTTGCTGACCGTTATAGGTGAGGGTAACAAATTCTTCCATGCTGACTCCTTTCTATCCGGAAAGACCCGGTACTCTCCTTATGCAGTTGAACGGAAATTCAGATCGTTTATCTCGTCTGCATCCGTACAACCGGAACAATTGTCTTGCCTGGCGGCCTGTTTTCAACGTAATTTATAAAGAAAAAGGGGCAGGGCCTTTCGGGTAACAGCCGATATTCATATGAATATCCGGCGCAGATGTCAAATACCAAATCAGGTCCCCAAGGAGAAACGCAATGTCATACAAGGACAACCTGCTAAAGAAGATAGAGATCGACCGACTGGTCCGGACCATCGCCGATGCCATCGGGCCGGTGGAAAGCGGCAAACGCATCGACAAGACGGTCTTGGTACAGTTGATGACCTTTTTCCCCTGGTCCCGCCGGGATGAGCGGGATCTGGTGCTGTTCCTGGAAACCGACGGCCCCGGGAAAACGCGTATCCTGGTAATGGACAACGACCTGACCATTTACCACACCAGCGTGGAAGATGTGGTGCTGAGAAAAAGTCCCACCGTGAAAGAGATGGTGAACATTCGTAATGCCGTAAAAATTCTCAACGACAAGGATGTGGTGGTCAGCAAGAAGGAGGCGTCATTGAGGACGATTCAGGAGATCAGTATCGGCGAACTGGACCTGCGCTATACCGCCTCCGATATCGATGGTATTGCCCGGGATGGGACGGCATCCCTGGAGAACGGTTATGCGCAGGGCATTCAGGAGAGCCTGATGCTGTTCGCCGAATTGCTGGGGCTGAGACCGGCGCCCAAGGCCTTTTCGCTGAACCACCACGACATCTATGGCCTCGTGGTCGAAAAGCCCGGTGGCGAGACCACATTCGGCCCGCTGGTGATGTTCAGCCTGGTCCACAACACCTTGACCTACCTGGAGACCCCCCTGAGCAGCCGCGATAAAGGACGGTTTGACAGGCTCAAGGCCGTTGCCTCGGGGGAAGCTGAGGCGTCCGCTTCAGGGCCGGCGGTGTTCGATCTGATGAGATCCAAGGCATTGGTCGCCGTCCCCTAAGCGCCTACATGCCGAACTTTCGCAGCGCTTCAATGACTTTGTCCTGACTCTGCTTCTGGACAATGACGGCTTTTTGATGGTGGGCCTTTTTTATTTTTTTCGCCAGGGCATCCAGGTCGGCCGGTTTTTCCACAAAATCCATGGCACCCGCCTTCATGGCCTCCACGCCCTTTTGAACCGTCGCATGGCCGGTGAGCAGGATGATCTGCATCTCCGGTCTTTTTTCCTTGATGGTCTTCAGGGCTTGGATGCCGTCCATTTCCGGCATCATGAAATCCATAATCACCGCATCGTAGGATTCGGCGGCGATGAGCGACAGCGCCTCTGTGGCCGATGTGGATGTGGTTACTTCCATGTCGCGGGCGCGCATGCGTTCGGCCATGATTTCCAGAAACTCCACCTCGTCGTCAACCAGAAGTACTCTTTCCTTCATTGTAGACTCCTTTCGAGTTACCCGTCGAAAATGCGACTGTTTAAGAGTTTATCAACCTTTACTATGGTAGAATAAGAACAATTTCGCCTTTATCTTTGTCCGCCTTCAATTGGGCGCCGAGAAGCCCGGCCACCATCGTCTCTCGGGGCGAAGGAAAACCCGTTCCACTGGCCAGACAATCCCCTGACAATCCGCAAAAACGAATCCGGGGGGCGTTCCCGGCTTTCTCTGCAACGATGCATACCGTCTGGTCCGGGGCGCGGGCATCCATGGCCCGGCACAGACAGGTCCACACCAGGTCTTCCAGGAAAAACCGATTGGTGACGGCGGTAATCGGTGTGGCCGGTACGTCGATCTCAGGTGGTTCTCCCTTCATGGCGATCAGCCGCGCAGCCAGCACGGATATAAAATGAATGACCTCGCCAATGTCTACGGTCTCCGAGGGGTGGTCGGTGCTGTGGGCAAAGCGATTCATGTCCTTGACGATCCGATCGCCCCGTTTCACCTGGCGGACAATGGATCGGGCCAGTCCCGACAACCGTTCCGGCGAAAGCGGCATTCCCTTTTCAATCATCATGACCATGTCCTGGAGCAACCCGGCGTTTTCATTGACGATGGCCAGTACATTTTTAATTTCGTGGGAAATGGATGCGGACATCTCCCCGAAGAAGCGAACCCCCTCGATGGCCATGGCCTGGGAATCGTCTCTCATGTTGTCTTATCCTCCGTGATTTGCCTGTCGGCGGCAGCGTTGTTAGCCGGAGATACGGCGCAGGCAACGGCAGACGACAACGGTGGCGGTTTCAGGGGCAGGGTGACCATAAACCGGGTTCCCCGGTTCAGCTGACTGCTCACCGTGATTTCGCCGCTCATCTCCGAGACCATGCCATAAGTGACGGACAGTCCCAAACCGGTGCTTCCGTGGCCGGTACGGGTGGAGAAAAAGGGCTCGAAGATGCGCTTCAGATCGGCTTCCGGGATGCCGTGTCCGCTGTCGGCCACGGTCACCGTGATATGCGTGGTGTCTTTGCGTCCGATCGTGACGTCCAGCCGACCGCCGTCTCCCATGGCCGCAAAGGCATTGTTGATCAGGTTCAAGAAGATCTGCTGGACATTGCCCCGGTCACTCTCGAAGGTCGGAATGATCCCCTGCACCGTTACCGAAACGACGATACACCGGCGTTCGGCTTCTTTTTCCATGAAGCCGAGCACCTGTCGGATGATGGCCTCGATGTCCACCGCTTCGATGGATGATTCCATGTGTCGGGCAAAATCCAGCAGCCGCCGGGTGATGGTACCGCAGCGGCGCACCGATGCCAGCACGTCGTCCACCAGCCTCATGAGCTTCTCGTTACCGCTGTGGTCGCTGTTGATGGTGAACAGGTCCTTGATGAGTCCGGCCTTCTGGTTGATGATGGCCAGCGGGTTGTTGATCTCATGGGCCACCCCCGAGGCCAGACGACCGATGGATGATAGCTTGTTGGCATACTCCACTTGATGCAGGGCCTGCACCCGGCGCTGGTCGGCGGCATGGATGCGGTTGACCAGGTACGTGGCCACGCCCATGATGGAGACCAGGATGATGGCGATGCTGAACAGCAGAAAACCGATAAGGCGCATGCGTGGCTTGAGCCACAGATCCATGATCCCTGATTCCTGACGGATCATCATGAGCAAAAAGGGGCTGTCGGGAATCGGGGCAATGCCCATGAGGATGGAACGGCCGGCCTGATCCACCGTTCTCAACGTCCGGGTCCCGTCGACCGCTTCGGGGATAGCCAGGGGTACTTTTTCGAAGTGCCTGCCATATTGCCGGGCGGGCGTTTGGAGAATCCCCTCGGTGTTGACGATGAAGGCGTCGTCGCCCTCGTCAAGAGCCAACTGCATCACGGGGACGGCCAACAGGCCGGCATCCAGCGTCGATCGCAAAACGAAAAAGCCGCCGTTGTCCAGGTCGTGACGAATGGCAATCACCAGCCCATGGTTTTGTCCCTGGTCTGCGGTTACGTCACTGATGAAAAATCCATTGGCGACGGCATGATCGAAGCAGGTGGTCGGTTTCACCCGGCTGCTTCTTAGCGCACCAGTACCGGCATACGCTTGAACGGTGCAGTCGATATCCACCACGCCGAGATCCATGAATCCGCCCATGCCGCCCTGCAGGTTGGCCAGGATGGCGTCCAGCCTCCCCGGTGCCAGCAGATCTGGCAGGCTGTTGTCCCGGGCAACGAATTCAAGGGCTGCCCGGCGCTGGGACAGCAGAAACGAGACACTGCGCCAGGTGTTGGAAACCATGCGGGCGGTGCCCATCGTCGCTTCGGATTCAAAGGCCTGGCGGGTGAGCCGGTAGTCCACCAGCGTCATGACCAGCAGGGGCGCAAGCGTCACCACGGTGGTGAAGACAACGATCATCAACCATTTGCGCCGGAAGCTGAAGTGGCTGCTGCCCGGTCCTGAAGCCGCATCCTGATAGTCCCAGAAACGGGGTTTGAATCGGGACAGGTTCAGCATGGACGACACCGTTTTTCAGGCGGGAGCACCAGCATGCCTGACTCAGGATTTGAATAGCTGTATTTTTTCATGGGCCTTTTTCAGGGTCTCGCTCAACTCGTCGATGTCCACGGGTTTTTGCATATAGGCGAAGGCGCCCAGCTGCATGCACCGCTTGCGGTCTGCCTCGCTGCCGTGGCCGGTGAGCACAATCACCTCGATTTCCGGTCGGGTGGTTTTTACCTGCTTCAAGATCTCCATGCCGTCGATTCCCGGCATTTTCAGGTCGATGATCATCACTTCCGGATCGTCCTCAGCCACCAGGGTCAGGGCGGATTCGCCGTCATAGGCCACGGCTGATCCCATTTCCCGCAATTCCAGGCGTTCTGACAGGGTCTGAACGAACTCCCGCTCATCATCTACCAGCAGGACTCGGGAGGGCATCTCGAAGCTGTGTTTGCGGTAAATATGGGGCTGGTGAAAATCCTTGCCGACGACTGTTTTTACCGACCGGACCCCGCTAACTGTGCCGGCAATGGATTGGAGTTCCTCCTCCAGCCTTGCCAGCATCAGCACGTGTTTGTTGATGGTCAGCACCACGGCCCCGTTTTCGGCGGTCACCGAGACATTGTGCCCGGCACGGCAGAGTGCCATCTCTACGCTGGCTGCCAGTAAGAAGTTTTTTTCGGCCTGAATGGAGGCGTTGGTGCGACGGACGGCATCCTTGATGAGATTTTCCTCGATCAGTGAGCCGGCCTTGGCCACATTCATCCGATTCATGGGGAGCACCATGTCGTAAAGGCTGACGTCCCACGGGTCCTTGGCGGAAAACACGGTTTCGGTCCAGGCGGCATTGTCCGCATCCCGGGCGCGGATCTGTTTCAAGGCATCCTTTTCAGTCAGGCCCTGGACGACCTCGGCCTGTTCGATACGATAGGGGGTTTCAGCGATAATGCAGACCCGGAGCATATGGCTGACAGTCTGGGGGATCAACAGGCTGGAAAACCCGTGGACCACGGCAGGGCCTTTTTCCAGTTCGGTTGCCAGGGCCAGGCGCAGGCAGGCAATCGAGCACTCTTTTTCATGGGTGAACTTGTTAAATACCGAGGTCTTGGCCGAAAAGGCACGCTGAACCTTGTTTTCCGGCATGCCTGACGTCTCAGCGGCCCTAGAAATTAACTGGTCGTCAGTGATCAGTCGATACCCGGTGCTGTCCATCACGTCCCGGACCACCGCGTCCGCACTGCAGAAAATGCCGCTGAAGATGGCGATGACAGACATCGTTACCCTCCTTTGGGTTCGCTGTGGATCGATAGGGTTCGAACCGAGGTCAATGGGCAGCTTTTTTCGCTGCCCCCCTTATGGGTTTTTTCGTGGATGGCACGAATGGCCTGCTTCATGGTCGGATAGATGTGATCTTCACCGATTTTATATAGCAGGTGCGTGCGTCGCAGCACCTGCATCACGGGTTCATGAACACTGCTCAAGGAGATGTCGATGCCGGCGCTTCTCAACCGGTCCACGATCAGTGACAACGACTCCTGGCCCGAGGCGTCCATGTCGTTAATCGATTCGGCGGCGATGATGATGTGTTTGAGCGCTTTTTTCATTTTTCGCCGGTGGCGAATCTGGTCCTCCAGGTAGCTGGCGTTGGCAAAGAAAAGGGGTCCGTCGAAGCGGACCACGTCGATGTAGCGGCACTCTTTCAGCCCGTGGGTCACGACGTCATGGAGCGCCTTGTCCAGACCCATGGAAAGGTCCACCACGTGGGGCCGCATGCTCCGGTAAAGAAATACGCAGAGCGACAGGCCCACCCCCACGATGATGCCCCGGTCCAGGTGGGGGGCGAAGACCAGGGTGCACACGAAGGTGATCACTGAGATGGCCCCATCGTACCATTGGGCCCGCCAGGCGTGAATGAATCCCCGCGCGTTGATCAATCCGGCCACCGCTATCATGATGATGGCCGCCAGTACGCTCTGGGGCAGGTGGTAGAGCAGGGGCGTGAAAAAAAAGAGGGTCGCCACCACTGCCAGGCTGGCAAACACATTGGACACTCCGGAAACGGCCCCGGCCTGGAGATTGACCGCCGACCGGGAAAAGGATCCGGCCACGGGGTAGCTTTGGGCCGCCGAGCCGATCATATTGGCCAGCCCCTGCCCCATGAGTTCCTGATTGGGGTCGATGCGCTGGCCGGTTTTAGCGGCCATGGCTTTGGCGATGGAGATGGCCTCCATGAAGCCCAGCAGGGCGATGATGACGGCCGACGGCATTAGGGTCATGGCGCTGTGGCCATCGATTTCAGGAAATGAGAAGTCCGGAAGGCCTCTGGGAATGTCACCCACCACTTCACCCCCGCCGCTAAAGACCAGTGCCGTCGCCTCCAGCGGTGCGTTGCCGATCCTCAGTCGCCAGGTGCGGCCAACCTTTTCTGTGTCTGCCGGGCGATTGCCCTTGGCATAAAACCGCAGGTCGCCATTCCGGGTCCGGCCGGCTTCAAAAAGCAGGCGGCGGATCTGATGACGGTAGTCTGCCGCCTGGTCTGCCTTCATGCCCATTTGATAATTAAGGATCTCCAGATCCCGGCGGGAATCGATGGCGATCATACGGTGGCCGTCGATGGTTGCCTGCTTGAGGGTATTGTTTATCCGAGTGCGTCGGTCTTCCATCTGATCGAGTTGCCTCGTTTCAGCGTTGAAGTTAACGATCAATGCCCGGGTGTCTGCATTGACCACTGATTCCAAGGGCATGGTGGACTGCTGTTCGAATCCGGTGGCCCAACTGATCAAGGTGGTGGCGGCCACGGCCACGAGCACATTGGGGATCCGCAGGGTGATCTTTTTCAGGACCAGCATGACCGCGAAGGCAAACAGGCCCATCAAGAGGGTGGGCCAGTGGGTGAAATAAAGGGCCGCTTTCACCACCTGGAGGACCGTATGGTAATGATAATCACTGCTGTCCACTGCCACGCCGAACAATTTTGAGAGCTGGCCGGTAGCGATAATGATAGCGGCGGCATTGGTAAAACCACCGATCACCGGATGAGAGAGAAAGTTGACCACGAGGCCTAAACGAAACAGGCCCAGACCGAATTGAAACAGTCCCACCATCAGCGCCAGCGCTACCGCATAGCCGATATACGCCTGGCTGCCGGCGGCGGCCAGAGGCTGCAGGGCCACGGCGGTCATCAGGGAAACCACGGCGACGGGGCCGGTGGCCAGTTGACGGCTGGATCCGAACAGGGACGCCACTGCCGGCGGCAGAAACGCCGCATACAGGCCGTAATAGGCTGGCAGGCCGGCCAGCTGGGCATAGGCCATGGACTGGGGAACCAGCACCAGTGCTACGGTTAACCCGGCAAACAGGTCACCTTTTAGATTTCCGGCACGATAGCCGGGCAGCCATTCCAGAAAGGGCAGCAGCCGGCTCGGGGTGAGGTTGCGCCAGGCGAATGAGAAGCGTCGGGCCATGGCAGTCTACCGGCTTCCCGTCAGCAGCCTGCGGCAGGCAACCATCAAACTGTCGTAAAGGGTGCCGGCGTCATACACCCGGTAGGTGTTGAGCCGGACAATGCCGTCCACCATGGCAAAGAGAACCATGGCCGTCTGTCGCGGGGAGTCGACCGCTACCGATCCGTCTTGCATGCCCTTTTGGATTCCCTCCTCGAAGATGTCCAGCAAACAGGTGTAAATGGATTCCAGGTGGCTGCGGCACACCGGACTGGTTTCGGCCATTTGATAGGGATCGTGGCGGTGAATGATCAGGAACTGGTCTTCCATGGTGCCGGCCAGTTGCAGATAAAAAGCGACCACACCCTCGACCCGCTCTATCCCATTTTGATCCCGGCGGGTCTGCTGATGCCGGTCAAACTGGTCCAGAATGCTCTCTTTCACATCATTCAGCACCTGTAAAAAGAGGTCTTCCTTGTTTCTAAAATGGTGAAAGATGGTACCGGTTGCCGCACCGGTGATGGCGGACAGCTCCGCCATGGCGGTTCCCTGAAACCCGTTTCGCGAAAAAAGCCGGGTGGCAGAAGCAAGGATTGCATTTCGTTTGGACATGTGTTACCTGTTCAAAAATAAGCCAACCGAATGATCGGTCGGTTTTTTTAACTAAAGACTTTGCAGGAAAAAGTCAATATTAAAGTAACCGTTTACAGGTTCAAATGCTCTAGTTCAAAGGTTCAAGGTCGCATCCGTGCCACTAACCCTGAACGTTGAAACCTGACACCTTTTAACGCTTACCTAATTCCCAAACTGAGCGTTTCAAATTTTTTAGGATGATAGATGGTGTTCATTTAACTGAATATTCCCGCAAACTATCCTGAAAAATGTGAAACCCGTTGGGATTGCCGATCTCACCGTATCTACGGCGTCAGATGCCTTCCCGCATAGGCGACTATAGCGGAAAGGTCTCCTCCTTGTATCTGCGCCAAGCTCGACAATCAGTTTGGGTAATTGGAAGCGAATATTCGATCATACGCTGGCGGACGATTAGGAGAAAATGAATGTCCCACCCCATACCCGAAAAGGCGAAACTGCTGGAGAAGCTCAAACAAGGCGGTTTTGACATCCCCGACTTTATTTATGTTCCCCCGCAGCATTTTGAGACCGAAGATCTCGCCGCCCTCGAGTCTTTTCTGGAAAAACACCGCGAAAGCTTCAAGGTGATTGCCCGCAGCGCCCATCCATTGGAACGCCGTTTCAAAGGGGGCACATTCGACTCGTTGGAAACCTATGCCGATCTGGGGGGCATCCGCTATGCCCGCAACAAGATGATCAAGCTGGCAAAAAGCAGCAAACACTTGAGTATTGCCCGGCAGCAGCGGTTCAACCATGCTCCGCAGATGGATCTTGAACAGATGGGGGTGATCGTCATGCCCTTTATCGATGGATCCAGCGTAATGGCCAAGATCATTGGCGGCAACTGGGAGTTCGGATATTGTCGGGACCGCATTCACAAGGTGCAAAGCGAACCTTACATCACCCGGACCCCCCATGACCGGCGGCTGGTTCAGCTGTCAAAGAAGATTCAGACGTATCTGGGATTTCGATGCGAGATCGAATACATCATTTCAGCAGACGGCGGCATTCACGTGGTGCAGGCCAAAGACATTTCCAGCATCGACATCCTGGAGGAAAAGGAGAGCCAGCGGTCCATCACACTAGACGGCATCCGGCGGATCCGCAAGCGGCGCAGCTACCGGGAGCGGCCGGTGTATGTGATGGACAATAAAGCCTTTTATATCGATATCATCTCCCAGTGTGAGGAGATGGTCAGCGAATGTGCCACGGCCGGCAAGCCGGATATTGCCCAGATCATTGATTCCATCAACGCCTATGAGGCGGAATTCGAGGCGTTTGCCCTGCGCCATCAGCGATACGCGGTGCTCGGGCTCGCCATTCAAGATCCGGTCGATCTTTACCAGATTGCCAGCCATTACCTGGACGACACCCCGGAATTGCAGGCGGAACTGTCCAAAGCCCTGCACAACAACCTTTACCAGATCGATATATTCCTGTCCGAAGCCGACACGCTGATTGCCAAGGACAAGTTCCGGATCAATCTGTGCAGCCACGATGCATACGGAATCGACACGGTTCGCAACCCCTTGTGGACCGTATACTGGTATGTGGATCGCCACGACGACGTGGTTCGCGAATTTAAGCGGATTGGCTTTAAGACTGGAGACACGGTCGGTATCGACATCGATGTTGAAGACAAGCCAACCGTATACCGCCAGTAGCTGTCAAGGATCGAGAAAATCCTTAAGATTGATCACCTTTCCCTGTTCATTCCCGTTTTGTCCCAGGTCCTGCATGGCGCCTTCGCGTTTCTTTTTACGGACCTGGTCCATGATCCCCGCGAGTTTGGGATTGTCGGTCATCAGCTTTTGAATCTGAATCTCAAGGGCTTCCCAGTCGGCTTCCAGCGCGTCCGTCTTCAACGAAAAGGATGCCATGTCAGTAAGCAGCCGGACCAACTGAAGCATCATGCCATGATGGGTGATGCCCTGCAGGTAGGCGGGACAGTGGCCCCAGAGGCTGGCACCGGCCACCGCGCGCTTCCGGCAGGCCTCCAGAATGATCGTGTGGATGGCGCTGGGGCCGTGATAATTGATCGGAATCACCCGATGCCGGCTGACCAC
>NZ_JASJGN010000142.1:0-6376 GCF_033791525.1 Desulfosarcina sp. | reverse complement strand
ATGGACGTAGAGATTGTTTTCGGAGAAGCGGGGTATGTCGAAGCTGCCACCTGCCCGGAAACCGACATGGTACTGGGTGCCATGGTGGGGTCGGCCGGTTTGGTGCCGACCCTTGCCGCCATCGACGCCGGCAAGGATATTGCCTTGGCCAACAAGGAAACCCTAGTCATGGCCGGCGCCATCGTGATGGAGAAAATCGCCAGCCGTGGCGTCAAACTGATGCCCGTGGACAGTGAGCACAGCGCTATCTTCCAGAGCATGGCCGGTCATGGACCCAATGGGATCCGTGAGATCCTGCTGACCGCATCCGGCGGCCCGTTTTTGAAACGACCGGCTGTGGAATTCACTTCCATCACCCCTCAGGATGCCCTGCGACACCCCAACTGGTCCATGGGCAATAAAATTACCATCGACTCGGCGACCTTGATGAACAAGGGCCTGGAAGTGATCGAAGCCCGATGGCTTTTTGATGTGGACTTTGCCCGGATCAAGGTCGTGGTCCATCCTCAGAGCATCGTTCATTCGATGGTTTCCTACCATGATGGTGCGGTGATGGCCCAGATGGGTGTGCCGGACATGAAAGGGGCCATTGCATACGGCCTTTCTCATCCCCGGCGGTTGCCGCTGGATGTACCATCACCTGATTTTGCCCATATCGGTCAGCTGACTTTCGAAGCGCCGGACCTTGAGCGGTTTCCTTGCCTGAACCTGGCGTATCGTGCCGGAGAACAGGGGGGGACCCTGCCTGCCGTGCTCAATGCCGCCAATGAAGTGACCGTGGCCGCGTTTCTGGACAACCGGCTGCCTTTTTTGGGAATTTACCCGATCATCGACCAGACCCTCAACCTTCATTCCGCAAAAACTGGCCCGGACCTTGACCAGCTTATCGAGGCGGACCGATGGGCCAGAGAGACGGCCCTTGAGCTGATCCGCCGGCAGGAGCGTTAACGTATCGCCTATGACCACTAATATTTTTGCCTTTGTCATCGTTCTCGGCATTCTCATTTCCTTCCACGAGCTGGGCCATTTTCTCGTTGCCAGGCTGTTTGGCGTGGGTGTGGAGAAATTCTCGTTGGGCTTCGGACCGCGCCTTTTCGGCCGGACCGTGGGGATAACCGATTACCGAATTTCCGCCATTCCGCTGGGGGGCTACGTCAAGATGGTGGGCGATGAACCCGATGCCGAGCTTGCACCGGAGATGATACCCTATTCGTTCACCCACAAGCACGTGTTCAAGAGAATCATGATTGTGGCGGCCGGCCCGTTTTTCAATCTGTTGTTGGCAGTCATCATCTATACTGGCTTTTTCACCTTTATCGGCACCGAGGATATCCGCCCGGTCGTCAACCATGTGGTCAAGGAGAGCCCGGCGGCCCAGGCAGGGCTGCAGACCGGCGATGTGGTGGCGGCCATCGACGGTTCGACGGTGGCCTCCTGGAGCGACATCAATCGGCTGATCGCCGATGGCCAGGGCCGCGCCGTGCGCATCAGCGCCAAACGTGAGGATTCCTTTTTCGATGTCTCGGTCATCCCTCAGACCAAGGTGGCCAAGGATATTTTAGGGGACGATGCCCCCTACTACGATATCGGTTTTTCCGGATTTGCGCCCTTAAAGGCCGTGGTCGGAGAAGTCGCCGACGGCTACCCGGCCAAAAAAGCCGGCATGCAGGCAGGGGATCTGATCGTCGCCATCGACGACCAGCCGGTAGACAGCTGGAACACGATGAAAGCGATTATCTCCCAGAGCAATGGCGAGCCGATGACGTTGCGGATTGCGCGCGGCGAGGAAACCCTCACGGTCGATATCGTGCCGGTTCTGTTCAGTGAGGAAAACGTGCTTGGGGAAAAGGTGGACAGTTACCGCATCGGCATCTCCACGCCGGGCATCGATATCCCCGAGGCCGATCGCATCACCATCAAACGGGGGCCCATTGATGCGGTTCTGGAGAGTGTCGATCAGACCTATCAGATCTCCCGGTTGACCCTTTTGAGCATCGGCAAGCTGATCAAGGGGACGGTATCCACCAAGACGTTGGGCGGTCCGATCATGATCGCTGAAATGGCCGGGCAGCAGGCCAAAGCGGGGTTTACCAACCTGATTTTTTTCATTGCCGTACTGAGCATCAACCTGGCCGTGCTCAATTTTCTGCCCATTCCGGTTCTCGATGGCGGCCACCTGATGTTTTTTTTCATCGAGGCGGCCATTCGGCGTCCCATTAATATCCGCATGCGTGAGATCGCCCAGCAGGCCGGTATTTTTATCCTGATTCTGCTGATGATTTTTGTGTTCTACAATGATATCATGCGCATCTTTTCGAGTTGAGGAATTATAACCATGCCGCAACGAATCGAAATCACCTTAAAGGAGCGGCTTCTCGACGCAGAAGGGCAATCCCTTCGCCTCAAAGCCAAGAATTATTTTAACATCGATCTGCACCAGGTGCGCACCATCCATATTGTGACCATCGATGCGGATCTGAGCACCGATCAGATCGAGCGGGCCCGCTCGGAGATATTCACCAACCCGGTGACTCAGGTGTCGTCCCTGCAGCCGCTGGATGTGGATTTCGACTGGATCATCTGGGTCGGATTCCGTCCCGGTGTTCGGGACAATCCCGGTGCCACCGCCGTTGAAGCAGTGGAAGACCTGTTGCGTCTGCAGCTGAAACCCGGCCAGGCGGTCTATACGTCAAAACGGTATTGTCTGAAGGGCAACGGCGTCAGCCGCCAGGATGCCGAAAAAATTGCCGGCGAGTTGCTGGCCAACGACATCATTCAGCAGTGGGTGGTGTTTGACCCCAGCCAGTGGGACCCCGCCATCGGCATCGGGTTCGTCATCCCCAAGGTGATGCTCGACCACCAGCCCGAGGTGGCCACGCTGTCCATCGACAGTGACGAGACGCTGACCCGGCTCAGCGACCAGCGCAGCCTGTCCCTAAACCCCAGGGACATCCCCACCATCCGGTCCTATTTTCTGAAACCGGATGTGCAGCGCCAACGCCGTCAGGTATCCCTGTCAGACCCCACGGATCTGGAGCTGGAATACATCTCCCAGGCCCGCAGTGATCACTGCAACCACAATACCTTCGGCGGCCGGTTCCACTACCGGGATCTGGAGACCGGAAAAACAGAGACCATCGACAGCCTGTTCAAGACGTTTATCGAAGGCCCCACGCTGGCCTTAAAGGCGCAAAAGTCGTGGGTCGTCTCCGTGCTGTGGGACAATGCCGGGGTGGGGCGCTTTGACACGGACCATCACTACGTGATTACCGGCGAAACCCACAATTCGCCTTCCAACATGGAAGCCTACGGCGGGGCCATTACCGGTATCGTCGGTATTTACCGCGATCCCATGGGCACCGGTAAAGGATCCAAACTGATCATGGGCAGCTACGGGTATTGCGTCGGGCCGCGCGATTACGACGGGGATCTCAAACCGCGGCTGCACCCCAGGCGGTTGCTGGACGGTGTCATAGAGGGCGTGCGCGACGGCGGCAACAAGAGCGGCATTCCGACGCCCTTTGGCCAGGTGATGTTTCACCCGGGATACCTGGGAAAATGCCTGGTGTTCGTTACGGCCTTAGGGATCATGCCGGCGGAGATAAACGGCGAGCCTTCGGATCAAAAGACCATCCTGCCCGGCGACCTGGCCATTATGTTAGGCGGTCGGGTGGGCAAGGACGGCATTCACGGCGTGACGGCCTCGTCGGCTTCTTTTTCCGAACACACGCCGGCCGGCCACGTCCAGATCGGCGACCCGTATACCCAAAAGAAGATGCACGATTTCCTCCTGGATGCCCGTGATGAAGGACTGATCCGCTTTATCACCGACAACGGCGGCGGCGGGCTCTCCTCTTCCATCGGCGAGAGTGCGCTTTTTTCCAATGGATGCGACATCCAACTGGAAAAGGTGCCGTTGAAATATGACGGTCTGGACCAGTGGGAGATCTGGATCTCCGAATCCCAGGAGCGCATGACCGTGGCCATCGATCCCGTTGATCTGGACCGCTTCATGGCACTGAGTCGGCAGCATGCCGTCGAAAGCAGTGTGATCGGCACCTACACCGATACCGGCAAACTCCATATCACCTACAACGGGGCCACCTGTGCCTATATCGATCTGGATCTGCTCACATCGGCCTTTCCACAGTGGGAGTTCGAGGCCGACTGGCGACCGCCGGCCCTGCGCGGCCTTACCGAGCCTGTGCTGGGCGTTCCGGAAGATTGCGAGTCCCTGATTCTGGATATATTGGGGCGGCCCAACATCTGTTCCAAGGAGTGGGTCTGTCGCCAGTACGACCATGAGGTGCAGGGCACCAGCGTGATCAAACCCCTGATCGGTGCCGGGCGGGATGTGCCCACTGATGCGACCGTTATTCGCCCGGTGCTCTCCTCACAACGCGGCCTGGTTTTCTCACAGGCGCTGATCCCCATGTATTCGGCCATCGATGCCTATTACATGACGGCTTGCACGATTGACGAGGCTGTGCGCCGGGCCATCGCCGTGGGCGGGGATCCGGACCATCTGGGGGGTGTGGACAATTTCTGTTGGCCCACCATCCAATACGATGCGCTGAAGAATCCCGACGGCAAACATAAAGCCGCCCAACTGGTGCGTTCGTGTCAGGCACTCAAAACGATGTGTTTGGCCTATGGCATTCCCCTGCTGTCCGGTAAGGACTCCATGTACGTGGATGGGCATTTGCCGGGCCGCTATGGTGAAACCCATAAGGTTTCGGCGTTGGAGACGCTCCAATTTTCGGTTACCGGTGTGATCCAGGACGTGGGCCAATGCCTAACCATGGATAGCAAAGTCCCCGGTGATCGGGTTTGGGTGGTCGGGATCACCAAAAACGAGTTGGGTGGCTCGGAGTACTATGAGCACATGGGCCATGTGGGCTTAAATGTCCCCATCGTCGATCCCGATGGCTTTGCCGCGCGCTATCGCAGCATGGCCGAAGCGATTGAAAAGGGGCTCTTGGCTTCCTGCCATGGCATCTATAGAGGCGGGCTGGCGGTTCACCTGGTCCTGGTCGCCATGGGGGGCGAACTGGGCCTGACCGTGGACCTGACCCAGGTGCCGTCAAAAGGGGTCGACCGGGAAGACACGTTGTTGTTTTCGGAAAGTGCTGGGCGGTTTATCGTCACCGTTGCCCCGGACAACCAAGCCGCTTTTGAAGCGCTGTTTGCCGGGCAGCCGGCAGCCTGTGTGGGACAAGTGACCGAGACGCCGCAATTGAAAATCAACGGATTGGATGGTAAATGCCTGGTAGCCTTGTCTGTCGATGATATGAAGTCGGCCTGGAAAGGGCCTTTTAGGGATTTAATATGAGCACAAAACCGAACGTATTGGTGCTGACGGGTTTCGGCCTCAACTGTGATCATGAAACGGCTTATGCCTTTGAGCTCGCCGGGGCTGTGGCCAAGCGGGCGCACATCAACGCCCTTATCGCCGGCGACGTTCGCCTGGATGATTTCCAGATCCTGGCATTTGGCGGCGGCTTCAGCTGGGGAGACGATCATGGTGCCGGGGTGATTCAGGCCCTGCGCCTGAAGACGAACATCGGCGACCGCCTGCTCGATTTCGTGGCCGCCCACAAGCTGGTCATCGGCATCTGCAACGGATTCCAGACCCTGGTCAACCTGGGATTGCTGCCGGGGATCGATGGTGATTACACCCGGCGATCCGTGGCCCTGACCTACAACGACTGCGGCAATTTTCGTGATCAATGGGTCCGCCTGAAGATCAATCCCGACTCGGCATGCGTGTTCACCAGAGACATGCAGACCCTCGAGCTGCCGGTCAGGCATGGTGAGGGAAAGTTCTATGCGGAAAGCGAAACACTGAGAACCCTGTCGGATAACCACCAGGTCGTCCTGCAGTATGCCATGCCGGACGGCCAGTCGGCCAACGGTGCCTTTCCTCACAACCCCAACGGCTCCCTGGCTGACATTGCCGGCATCTGCGACGCCAGCGGTCGAGTCTTTGGCCTGATGCCGCACCCGGAGGCATACAACCATGTCACCAACCACCCGGATTGGACGCGGCAGGTGGAAAAGCAAAAAAGGATCGGGATTAAAGACAAGGGCGGGATGGGGGCCGGGATCCGGATCTTTGAGAATGCCGTCGCCTATTTCAGTTCCGTTGGTTAACGTTTCAACCTATGGAGAATTCTAAAAGATGCATTTAAAAAAACGAGTAATGGTTACTGGTGGGGCCGGGTTTCTCGGTTCCCATCTTTGTGAACGGTTACTTAACGATGGATGCGATGTTCTTTGCGTTGACAACCTATATACTGGCACCAAACAAAATATTAGTCATTTGTTGGACAATCCATATTTTGAGTTGATACGGCATGACATCACCTTCCCGCTT
>NZ_JASJGN010000141.1:0-7415 GCF_033791525.1 Desulfosarcina sp. | reverse complement strand
TGATTGTCACCCTGATTCTGTGGAGCTACTACACGATCGGGTTTGTGATCCTGTTCGCGCCATTTTATGCCTGTTCCCGGCTGTTTTCAAGGGATGCAGCCCTGGCCTTTCAGCACCTCAATTCCCGGTTTTACCGGTGGTTTTTCGTGCTGCTGCGGTTGTTGGTGCCCGTCTGTCAATGGCGGGTGGATCCTGCGGTGAAGACGATCAGGGGCGCGGTGATTGTGGCCAACCACGTCTCCTACCTGGATCCGATTCTGCTGATATCTTTTTTTTCGCGCCACACCACCATCGCCAAACAGCGGCTGTTTCACATCCCGCTGTACGGTCGGATGCTGCGTCTTTCCGGCTACATCCCCTCGTCGGCCGATGGCGCTCTGGCGGACATCATGCTGGCCAGCATGGAAAAAATGCCCGCTTTTCTTTCCGGCGGCGGCAACCTGATCATTTTCCCCGAAGGCACCCGCAGCCGCGACGGGCAGATCGGCCTTCTGAACACGGGTGCCTTCAAGATCGCCCGGCTGTGCAAAGCGCCCATCCATGTGCTATACATCCAGAATACGGCCCGGCTCTTCCGGCCGGGACGGTTCCTGTTCGACACCCGCTCGGCCAATACCGTCCGCGTGGAACACCTGGCCTGCATCGAGCCCGGCTATAACGATCCCCATTTTTCCCTCAAGGATTTGATGGCGAGGGTTCGCGGGCTGCTGGAGGTTCGGCGGTCACGGGAGAGATAAGCGCGGTACGCTAATCCAACTTAGTTTTTTAATCCTGAAGTTCGTTTTTTTATGTCAGAAATTAAATGACAAATGCAAATAAATCACAATAGCCAAAAAACCAAATGACAAATAAATAACAATAACTAAAATTCAAAATTCCAAAACTTGTGATCTTGAAGAAAAGACATTCCAATTCGTTAAAGCGATAAGGGTTTTCGTTAAAACATTGCCAAAAACAATTGCAAATATCGATGATGGCAAACAATAGTTGGTTGTTGATCTTATTTGAGATTTGGATATTGTAATTTGGAATTTATTTGGGGTTTGGTACTTGTATTTTGTTATTTGATTAAGATTTGTAGCATGACAGACTTTTTTTTGTCATGGAGGTTTAATGAAGATCCTGCTTTTATCCATGCCCGACGTGGCGCCGGTGATCATGCACGAGTCGGCATTTCATATGCCCAACCTGGGCATCGCCAGCATCGGTGCCAATATCGACGACGGCCACGAGGTTTACATCGTTGACTTGATCCGCAAACGTCTGGGGCTGAAAAAACACCTGGTGCGCATACTCGGCGCGCTTAAGCCCGACCTGGTGGGCCTATCCACCATGACCTGGCAATACGCCACCTGCGTCAAGATCATCCGGCTGATCAAACTATCGCTGCCGGAGGCGAAGATCGTTATCGGCGGCTATCATGCCACGCTTATGTTTGAAGAGATTGCCGCCTCTGACGAGGCCCCAGCCATCGATTTCATGGTTCGGGGGGAGGGCGAAGAGGCCTTCCGGCGACTGGTCAGGTCTCTTGACGGCAAGGACCGCCTGGCGGATATTCCTTCGCTTTCCTTTAAGACCGACGACGGTTTCATCCACAACCCCAAAGGCGATCTGCTGGACCTGTCCCGACTCAAGCTGCCCATTCGCGACGAGCGGCGCCTGACCTGGGGCTACCACATCATGAACCGGCACGTGGAGGTGATGGAAACCTCCCGCGGCTGCACCCGCAACTGCAATTTCTGCAGCATCCGGCATATGTACGGGCGCTCCTTCCGGCCTTTTCCCATGCAGCGGATTTTAGCGGACATCGACGACATCTACCACAAGCGCAAGGTCCGCTGGATTTTCGTTTCCGACGACAACCTGGTGTTGGATCCCGAGCGGGTGATCCGGCTGTGCGACGCGATCATCGCCCGGGGTTACCGCAATTTGAACTTCGTGGTCCAGGCCGACTGCGTCACCATGTCCCGCAACGAGAAAATGGTGGCGAAAATGGCCAGGGCCGGCTTCAAGTCGATCTTTTTAGGCATGGAGAATGCCTCTAAAAAGAACCTGGTCGCCGCCAACAAGGGCGACATTCTGGCTGCCTCAAAAAAGGCGGTCGAGATCTGCCACAAATACGACATCATGGTCGTGGGGGGGATGATTTTCGGATTTCCGGACGATGGCGAAGCGGAGATCATCGAGAATTACCAATTTCTTAAATCCACCGGTGCGGACACCGCCTACTGCCAGATTCTCACCCCTTACCCCAAAACGGGCATCCGCCGGCAATTGCTGGACCAGGGACTGGTTACCAATCCCTACGATTATACCCGCTACAACGGCATGTGGGCCAACGTGAAGACCCGCCAGCTCTCTTCCGATCAGCTGCAGTACCTGTTCTGGTACCACAACCAGAAGATCATGGGCTGGTGGAATCCGTCCGAACGCATTCGGTCCCAGGGCCGGTTATGGACCTCCATCTGGCTGTATGCCTTCAAACCCCTGCTGAAGGTGATTATCGCCCGGAAGCAAAAACGGATCGGCTGGCGGGGGCGGTTCGAGCAGGAGATCAAGACCCGGGCGGCGGTGAACCGGTTTGCGGATTTGGATGACCTATAGGCTTTAAGACAATTCATTCGGTCGGCGTTATCGGTCGTCGCAGTATCACCCAATGCAGCTTCCTCCCTCTGGTCTTGCCAAATTAATTGTCTTAACGTCTATATTGGGCTGATATGGAGGAATACCATGAACCTGGATACAATCGTTTTCAACGACATCACTGTGGGACGGATGCTGTTCTGGGTCGCCGTTGTTGTGGCGATCTACATGGTGCCCAAAATGGTGCCCAAACTCTACAAGCTGATATTCGGCAAAAAAAAAGTGAATCTTCAGCACACCGTCTACTTTGCTTGCAGCAACTGCGGGTGGGAAGGCCACATCAGCAAATTCGGCACGCGGTGCCCTAAGTGTGATGCGTCGGCTGCAATTTCCGGGGAAACGGATTGATGCAGGAAGCTTTAGGTAACCAAGGAAACCAGTTGTGGTATTTCCGATCGACGAGTTTATTGGGGTTCATTGCAGTCATCCCAACCTACGGATTAACCGCCAGAATTTTATAATCGCAAACAATAAAAATGTCGGTCACGGCGCTGCTTACCGCGTTAACCAGGTTACTGGGCAAACTGATTGCTATCGATTGCTGCTCAGCGCCAACGGGCAACGCAAAGTTCGCGGACGCCAATCCAAGGGCAGGATCTTCGGAAAAGGAAACTGTATAAGGAGTGGTGCCCTCAGAATCGGCAAAGTCCGGTAACACCACGTCATCCCACCCGGAAACAACAACCGCTTTCCCGCTAAGCACTCTAAAAAACTGAAATACAATGGACCAAGGCCGATTGGCGCTCTGCCACCAATGGGTTAGAATCGAAAAGTAAATCACGGCCCTACCGCTGTGTGGCCGAGTGCAATCGTGTATTCAACACCCTTCTGAAGATTCTGGCTTTTTCCGCGGCCATTGTTCCGCCCGCGCCTTGATGATTCTCAACCACTCCTTTCTGATCCATCCGCTGAACGGTGATATCAGCATCCAGTAGATGCGAAATCGGCGACGGCTGGTTTTGTCGGGACAGTATACTCGTGTCTCCGTGGTCACCCGGCAACTGGCTTCTGATAGAGGCGTAAAAGCGATGTTGAATGCCGCTTTGGCCAGTCCCGGTTGGTGAAACGCAGCAAACCCGGCGGCATCTACTTTTTCTAGATAACCGGAGGGCGTCCAGAATCGGCCGATCAGGCCGAGTAAGATTTCCTGTCCGGCATCGTCGGCCAGCAAAACGAAACCGCTGTCGATCATGCCGTCCAGTGTCAGGCCTTTAGCGGGCATGCCGCGCAGGCGATAGAGCATGCGGATGATTGTTGATTCGTGCATGTCCAGGTGGCGTGCGGCAGTGTAGGCCCGCATCACCGAGGCCTGAACGGTTGTTTCGTATCGGGCCATGACGTCATATTGGGGTAGGAACTGATCAATATACATGCTGTATCGACTCCGAAGGTTACCCTAAAAGATGAACGTCCAACATCGAACGTCCAACGTTGAACCTCGAATAATGATGTCGCTCTGCTTGGCTATTTTTTAATAACATTCACCCAGTATGGCAAGAGGCATAGGATAAAAAATTACTAATTAAAAAAATATAAAAAAGTAATGAACATAAATTGACATACACAAAAAACGAATTATGGTTAGCTCAGTAAAATTAAACACGGGCCCGGCAAGGCGCCCGAATATCAGGAGGAACAGAAAGTGAGCAAAACCATCGGAATCGATCTTGGAACAACCAACTCTTGCGTGGCCATCATGGACGGCGGCGACGCACGGGTCATCACCAATGCCGACGGCGGGCGAACCACGCCGTCCATGGTGGCAATTTCCAACAGTGGTGAACGGCTGGTGGGCCAGATCGCCAAGCGCCAGGCGGTAACCAACCCGGAGAACACGGTCTTCGGCGTCAAGCGGCTGATCGGCCGCAAAGCCGACGCCAGCGAAGTGATCAACGATAAGAAAAACCTGCCCTATGCCGTGACCCAGGCGGAAAACGGGGATGTTCGCATTTCCCTGAAAGGGCGGCAGTACAGTCCGGCGGAGATTTCGTCATTCATCCTGGCGGATTTGAAAAAATCGGCGGAAGCTTATCTGGGCGAACCGGTCACCGATGCGGTGATCACCGTACCGGCCTACTTCAACGACAGTCAGCGCCAGGCCACCAAGGATGCGGGCAAGATCGCCGGATTGAACGTGAAACGTATCGTCAATGAACCCACGGCGGCATCCCTGGCCTATGGGCTTGACAAGAAAAAGGAAGAGAAAATTGCCGTATTCGACCTGGGTGGCGGTACCTTCGACGTTTCTATTATGGAGATCGGTGACGGGGTTTTCGAAGTCAAAGCCACCAACGGCGACACCCACCTGGGCGGCGAGGATTTCGACCTGCGTATCATCGACTATCTGGCCGCTGAATTCAAACGGGAGCAGGGCATCGACCTGCGCGGTGACAAAATGGCGCTGCAACGCCTGAAAGAAGCGGCGGAAAAGGCCAAAATGGAGTTGTCCAGCGCCATGGAGACGGATATCAATCTGCCCTTTATTACCGCAGACGCCAGCGGACCCAAACACCTGAACATCAAGATGACCCGGGCCAAACTGGAAGCCCTGGTGGAAGATCTGCTGGACCGCATAGACGGACCCTGCCGAAAGGCAATGAAAGACGCCGGGTTTACGGGAAGCGACATCGACGAGGTGATCCTGGTGGGAGGCATGACGCGTATGCCTGCGGTTGTGCAGCGGGTGAAGAGGCTTTTCGGCAAGGAGCCCAGCAAGGGCGTCAATCCCGATGAAGTGGTGGCCATGGGCGCCGCCATTCAGGGGGCCGTGCTGCAAGGTGATGTCAAAGACGTGCTGCTGCTGGATGTGACCCCGCTGTCGCTGGGCATAGAAACCCTGGGCGGTGTAATGACCAAACTGATCGATAAGAACACCACCATCCCCGCCCGCCAGAGCCAGGTTTTCTCCACCGCCGAGGATAACCAGCCGGCCGTGACGGTTCATGTGCTCCAGGGCGAGCGCAAGGTGACGGATGGCAACAAGACGCTGGGCCGCTTCGAACTCACCGGCATCCCGCCGGCACCGCGGGGGGCACCCCAGATCGAGGTGGCCTTTGACATCGACGCCAACGGCATCGTGGAGGTGTCGGCCAAGGACCAGGCAACGGGCAAGCAGCAGAGCATTCGTATTACCTCGTCTTCGGGTCTATCCCAAGCGGAAATCGACCGACTGGTGAAGGATGCCGACTTGCATGCCGATGCCGACAACCGCAAAAAAGAGTTGGTAGATGCCAAAAATGAGGCCGATGCGCTAGTCTACTCGACGGAAAAAACGCTGAAAGAGATGGGTGCCAATGTCGACGGCAGTCTGCGCATGGAGATTGACGACGCGATATCCAACCTGAAACAAGCCATGCAGGGCGACGACGCCGCTGCGATCAGGCAGACCACCGACGTGCTCACCCGTGCCTCCCACCGGCTGACCGAGTCCATGTACCGGCAGTCGGGCAACCCCCCCCAGGACGGTGGGCCGCAGACAGACCCGGGTGCCGGAGGGCGGGCCGGCGCAAATTCACCGAGGGACGAGGACGTGGTGGACGCCGAGTATCAGGAAGTGGCCTGATCAACCCTTGGTTTACCTTCACCGCATGCCTACAAGTGCCGCATGCAATCAAAAAAGCCGGGCAGTCGCCCGGCTTTTACAATTCTAAAAACAATATCGCCACTATTTTGTGCTGCGAGCATTCATTGCGGCCTAATTGGCCCAGTTCTGCACCTTTAAACCCGAGATCCGGTTGAATTCTTTTTCGTTATTGGTCACCAGAATCAGCTGCCCAGCCACGGCCTGGGAAGCAATCAGCAGGTCCAGGGGGCCGATGGGCTGACCACGCATTTCCAGTTGAAATCGAATCCTGCCGAAGGCACTTGCGGCGCTTTGGCCAAAACCAACGATATCAAAAGGCGCAAGGAACGCATCCAGGCGGCCTTGATCCATCCTTGGATGCCCACTTTTTTCTACGCCGTATTGAAGTTCTGCAACGGTGATTGAAGAGACCCCGATGTCGCCCACTTCAAATTTTTTAAACTTACTGATGACACCCGGGGGGCGTTGGTTCATGATGTAGATACAGATATTGGTGTCAATCAAATATTTCATCGATCCCTGTTCGATGCTGTTGGTTTACCAGTTGATTGCGTTCGGTCATAAAGGGTTCTCGGAGGTCCAGCAGGTTTTTCTCCCAAACATCCCAGCAGGACTTTGTTTTTGGAATTAATAGCAACCCGTTAGCGGTTTTCTTGATATATACCTCATCTCCTTCAAATCTGAATGCCTTGGGTATTCGAACGGCCTGACTTCGGCCATTGGAAAAAATTTTTGCTGTATCCATGTGGACCTCCAATTAAGCTTGGTCTATACCCGGTAGTATATACCATTGTTATCACCTGTCAATTCAAATAAACGCCGCAAGACGGTAACTTTCGTTTCCCGGAACGCAGCAGGGATGGCTGTCAGCGGGTGTATTCGTTAAAAGGCGACTGGCGGCGACGAGAACTTGACCCCTCTTCGGGCAGATGCTATTGACGCCGCTGAAGGGGCTTTGTTAAGCGGTCATTTTACCTGTTTGCCTTATTGATGAATCGAGGACACGATGAAAAAAATAACCCCCCTGGCGATCCTGACTGCCGCAATCATTCTTATTGCCGGCTGCGCCAACAATCCAGACAAGATCAAGATCCCCAGGGACGCTGCTGAGATGACGGTGGAATTTTCCTGGGAAGGAATCGCAGCCTGCACCCATGATTCTCCGGAACTCCGAGTCTCAGCCGTTCCG
>NZ_JASJGN010000140.1:0-15179 GCF_033791525.1 Desulfosarcina sp. | reverse complement strand
GGCATTCCAGACGTTGGAAAAAGAGCGGGTCGCGGCCCATCGCCGTCACCTTGACGATCTGCGCAACGGCGCCCGGCGGCCCCGGTTGTGCCGGCTGGAGACCGTTCTGATTGAAACGCTGGTGTCCCACGGATTTGTTCAGGTATCCACCCCGGTGCTGATGTCCAGGGGGCTGCTGGCCAGGATGTCCATCACGGCCGATCACCCCCTGTTCCAACAGGTCTATTGGGTCGACAGGGATAAATGCCTGCGCCCGATGCTGGCCCCCCACCTTTATTATGTAGTCAAGGACCTGTTGCGTTTGTGGGCCAAGCCGGTCCGGGTCTTTGAAGTGGGCCCCTGCTTTCGCAAAGAGACCGAGGGCACCAGGCATGCCGCCGAGTTTACCATGCTGAACCTCTGCGAATTCGGATTGCCGGAAGACCAGCGCCGGCAGCGATTGGAAGATCTTGCCGCCCTGATCATGGACAGCGCAGGTATCGACGGCTATCGATTGGAATCGGAGAGGTCGGCGGTATATGGTGAAACCATTGACGTGGTATCCGACGCCGACGGGCTGGAACTGGGTTCCGGCGCCATGGGCCCCCATCCCCTTGACCGGGCCTGGCGCATTACCGATACCTGGGTGGGCATCGGTTTTGGGCTGGAGCGTCTGCTCATGGCCGCCGAGGGTGGCGCCCATCTGTCCCGTTTCGGCCGGAGCATCTCCTACCTGGATGGTATCCGCCTGAACATTTGACGGGTTCGCAAAAAGTCCGATATCTGCGTTACCCTTCATCCCTCGTCACTGCGGCGTACCATAAGTACGCTGCCTACGGCACCCGCGATAGCGGTATTCTCGGGATGGAACATGAAAGTTCGCCGTAAGGATGAATATCGATTGTTGTTCGCTCGCTTGTGCTCGCTATCGCGGCCCGCAAGCCTTGATCTCGAACTTTTTGCGAACCCGTCTGAAATGGGACTTTTTTCGAATTCATCAACATATGACAAGATAAGGTCAGACCAACGTGAACAACGATAATTCGGCAACGGTTATCCGCGCGTATCGCCATGGACGGCGAGGGCTTGAGGCCATCGTTGAAAAGGCGGCGGACAGCGCCGGCATTTCACGGGCAGCCATGATCCGGTTGCTGGATTCACCGGCACCGAGCCTGCTGGAAAAACTGTTTGCTGCTGCCAGACAGCAACGCGAGCGCCATTTCGGCAACAGGGTTTTTCTCTATGGGTTCTTGTACATCAGCACCCACTGCCGCAATCGATGCAGCTTCTGTTTCTACCGCAAGACAAACACCCGAGCGTTCCGATACCGCAAGACCCGGGCCGAGATTACCGATTCCTCCCGACAACTGGCCCGATCGGGCGTCCATCTCATCGACCTGACCGCCGGTGAAGACCCCTGTTTTTTCACGGATGATGAGAACGGCTTTGACCCAGTGATCGACACGGTAAGATCCATCAGGGCGGATACCGACCTGCCGGTGATGGCTTCCGTCGGTGTGGTTCCTGACGCGGTTCTCGACAGGCTTGCCGCAGCCGGCGCGGATTGGTACGCCTGCTACCAGGAGACCCACAACCGACAGCTTTTCGATCAGCTTCGTGTGGGGCAAAGCTTCGAGGCCCGCTGCCGGAGCAAGGTGGCGGCCAAAGCCAGAGGCATGCTCGTCGAGGAGGGGCTGCTTTGCGGTGTGGGTGAAACCTCGCGTGACCTGGTCAATTCATTTAACGCCATGGCCCGCCTGGGTGCAGATCAGGTGCGGGTGATGACCTTCGTTCCCCAGGCAGGGACCCCCATGACAGACTACCCACCTGCATCCTCCCTGCGGGAATGTATCGCCATCGCCCTTATGCGCATCGCTTTTCCCGGCCTGCTCATCCCGGCCTCACTGGATGTGGATGGGCTGGCCGGCCTGAGACTGCGGTTGGAAGCCGGTGCCAATGTGGTGACCTCGCTGGTTCCTCCGGGTCAGGGACTGGCTGGTGTGGCCCAAAGCGCGCTGGATATCGAAGACGGCCGGCGCAGTGTGAAAGGCATTGCACCGATACTGCGCACCTGCGGGCTCCAGCCGGCAACGGCTGATCAATATCAGAACTGGATCGCTGAACGAAAACGGATTGCCTGCTTTCATGATCGCAGGTTGGCCAAAGCATGTTAGCAGCCATCATCGGCGGCCGGCTTCAAGGGGTGGAACTGGCCTGCCTGGCCCACCATGCCGGTTGGCGGACGCTTTTGGTCGACCGAAAAGCCCATGTTCCGGCCCGTCGGCTGTGCGACCGGTTCCTGCAGTTGGATGTCAGACAAGGGTCCACTTTAGACGATGCATTGAAGACCGTTGACCTGGTGATTCCTGCCCTGGAGGATCAGGCGGCCTTGGTCAGTCTGGTGGAATGGTGCCGGGATCGGCGGGTTCCGATTGCATTCGACCCGGCGGCCTATGCCGTCTCCAGTTCCAAAATCGACTCGGACCGGTTGTTTGCATCCCTCGGGATTCCCGCTCCCGAACCGTGGCCCCAGTGCGGGTTCCCGGTGGTGGCCAAATCCAGCCATGCCAGCGGCAGCGACGGGGTGGTGATCCTGAAACGCAAAAGCGATGCCGAGGCACGGTTCCCGAAGGGGTTTCCGGATGATGGGTGGGTGTTCCAGCAGTATCTTCAGGGGCCGTCCTTCTCCCTGGAGCTGATCGGCAGGCCGGGCAACTACGTGCCGCTTCAGATCACTCAGCTGTTTATGGACACCCGTTACGACTGCAAGGCGGTTGCTGCACCGTGCCGATTGACCAACCGGCAGATCAGTGAAATCGAGACGCTGTCCGTTGAAATTGCCGAGGCCATCCGGCTTATGGGGTTGATGGATGTGGAAGTGATCCTTCACGACGGGCGCTTCAAGGTGCTGGAGATCGATGCCCGGTTTCCCAGCCAGACGCCTTTGTGCGTATTCGCTTCCACGGGACGCAACATGTTCGAGTTGCTGGCCGACCTCTTTCTGTCCGGAAAACCGTCTCCGTTGAGGGTGTCCGCATCTGTCAGGGGCGCCATTCTCGAACATATCCGCGTCACACCCCGGGAAATTGTCGTCGAAGGCGAACATATCATGGCCGATGCGGGACCCCTTGACCGGGTGCCCGGGTTTTTTGGGGCCGACGAGGCCATCACCAGTTACCGGGAAGGGACACCCGCATGGGTGGCCACACTGATCATAACCGGCGATACCCGACAGCGCGCCGCGGAAAAACGCAACCGTGTGCTGGCATCGATCCAGCGTCGTTTCAACCTTGAGAAAATCGTAGACCGCGGTCCGGGAGACACTGCATGACCCGGCTGACTGTAGACGACATCGAAGGAATCCGTGCCCAGCTGGTCCAGTACGATCGACAATTGGTCTCGGTCACCGGGCGGACCCTCCTAGGAATCGGTGCCTGGGCGTCGGGCCTTGAGGATGAGGGTCATCTTCAACGCCTTGCCCCGGGGATTAAAATGGCCGTAGTGCCCATTCACAGCGGCCTTGGCGTCATCTCCGGTTTTGCTGAGGCGGTCTGTGGTATCCTCTTGCATTTAGGTTTCGATGCAATGATTCCCGGGTGTTCGGATGTGGCCGGTTTTGCCTATGCCCTGGACATGGGGGCCCAGGTGATCCTGGCTGCCGATGACGAACGTTTCGTGGCCTTTTGCCCCCGCCAGGGAAAAACCGTGGATAATTCCCGCGCCACGGCTAATGGATTTGTGGCTGGCCTCGATCTGATGGCCGGCGGCCTGAACGGCAAAGGCGTGCTGGTGATCGGCTGTGGACCCGTGGGGCGTTGGGCGGTCGAAGTGTTGTTGAAGCGCAAGTCGAGAGTCTGTGTGGTCGATCAGGCGGCAGAAAAGGCCGAGAACCTGTCCCGATGGGCACGGAGTGCGTTCCAAACGGACCTCCAGGTGGGCCCTGATTTGGAACAGGCGTTGTCGACCCATCATCTCATCGTGGATGCCACCAATGCAACGGAAGTGATTCATGCGCGTCACGTCACAGCCAACACCCATGTCGCCGCTCCGGGGATGCCTATCGGTGTCACCCCCCGCGCCCGGGAGAAGCTGGCCGACCGGATTTTGCACGACCCTTTGCAGATCGGCGTGGCGACCATGGCCTGCCAAGCCGCACGCATCGTACATGAGCGACCGGTGTCCTTGAACCCGACAGCACATCATGGAGGATCTGAATGAACGACAGCCCATCCTCAGCCAAGCCGCCCAAGCGACGCTTCTATCGCAAACGGGTGGAGCTGTTCCGGCTGATCGATAAGATCAAGATCTGGCCGTCGCGCAAAGGGCTGTTGCACGGCATCAAGGCCATCGAAATCACGGGTGACCAGGCCCGCATTACCACCCACTGCAACAAAACCTTCATGGTCAACAACTCCAGAAACAGCCGGGCGGCCCGATGGCTGCGCAACAAGTGGTTCAAGGGGGTCTGCCCGGCCTGCGGCGTGCCCCAGTGGAAGCTGGAAAAATACGCCTCCACGCATTTCAGGCGTCATCACGGTTCATCGCTGCTGCCTGACGACTGAAGGCAGCGGTTTGAAGCCAGAACAGCCCTACATGTCATTTAAAATAATTTCGTAGAGCCTTTTCTCATTTTCATCCAGCGGTTCTTGCAGCGTGTGGGTCTTATATAGGAAGTAGTGAAAGAAATCGTGCCGCAGGCTGTCCCGGCCGGCAGTGACGAACCATCGGTTGCGGCCCCAGTTGATCCGGCACGCTTCTGTGTCTTCGGTGGTGAACATGCCGCCGATAAACTCCTCCTTGTCCACCACCAGATCAAAGGAGCGCCCGCCCAGGTTGCGTTCCACCTCTTCATGCTGCGGGTGTATCACCTGAATGGCAAAGGTTTTTGGAAACGGCTCCATGAAAATGCATTTCACCGGCACCGCTCTTTTCTCAGCCTTTTTCAGGGACCGCACCAGTGTTTCGGTTTCCTGTGGGAAAAGGCGGATGTAGATCTCTTTACGGGCGCCATCGATCATTTCCCTGGCCTTGTCCATGACCCGCTGATACCCGGAGACGGTCCAAATGAAGTCATGGTCGGCAGGCGTCTGGATTTCCTTCGCCAGGGTTTCGAAACGATGGAGGTCCGCTTCATAGTTCCTCCGCAATTGTTTGATCAGCTCATCGGGCGGCAGTGGAACGAATATGCCTTTGCTGGCTTCCGCCACAAAGCCGTGCTTTTTCAACGTGCGCAGGATGTCGTAAATTCTCGCGCGGGGGATTCCCGACTGTTTGCTCAACTGAGATCCGTTGACGGGATGGTGTTGAAGGAGTGACAGGTAGGTGTGTATCGCATAGTCAGACAGGCCGATGTTGACCAGATTATAAGATTTCTGCATGTCAGGTCCTTTTGTTGTCACAAAACGTACAACTTTTTTGATTAACAGCCACGACGATTCTTGTCAAGTTGGCAAGCGGTATCAAGCTTTTCCATTGATTTTCCTAATGCTTCCAATTAACCTCACCACACCCGATGAAATTAACAGGGAGCCCTCAATGACTATCATCTCTTGTCGCATACCTTGTCGCTGCAGGCACTTGATTGCCCTGATCGTGATGGCCATGGTCGCTTATGGCTGTGCTTCCGGGCCAACTATTGTGGGGAACTGGAAGGCTGTGGATGGGACCGCCAGTGTGAGATTCGCCGCCGATGGCGGGTTCCATGCCGTTGATAACCAGGGCATGCCCGTTTCCGGTAATTACCGGTTGATGGGGGCAGACGGCATCAGGTTCGAGATCCGGCATGGCGGAGAGGAGACCGAGACCATCGATGCCAGGGTCATCCAAGCGGGTGAACGACTGACTCTGACTTTTCCCGGCGAGCACAGCCTTGAAACCTATGAACGCATTCCCTGACCCCTTTGACCCGTCAGCAGACTGTCGGTGTGGGTGACCTGACCGGTCCCGCTTTTTTGACTCTCTTGCCATCTATTTGACACCGAACAGCGTCCGTTCATGGCCGCTGCCTTCCGTTCATGTTAAAAACCGGTCGTTTTCTTCCCCGGAACAATCCATTCCTGTGGCACGGAACTTGTAGTCCCGGTATCCGATACTCCTTGTCGTTCAAACGATGACTCGACCCACGTGGGGCTGCGATGCTGTTTTTTAAAGGAAAGGAAGATATGGGATTGGAATCGAGCCTGAAGCTGCTGGATCTGCCGCCGGGTGCCACCGTCGATGACGCCAACCAGGCATATGCCTATCTCCACCAGATGATCGACCTGTTTCATCAGGATGCCGGTGCCGGAGATCGTGGAGACCGGCAGGAGGATTTGGACCTGCTGGCCTGCGCCTATGAAAAAGCGGTGGCCTATTTATCTGACCGGAATTCTCAAAACGTGCCAGCGTTGTCAATCGCGCCATCCCGATCGTCGGTCGTCGATGGGCCCTCATCGACAGACCTTCACGTGATCCTCAACGTGTCCGCTGAGGCGGATAATAATCCGTCTCCCGGCGACGTCCCCTCCTTGTCCGAGCCGAATACCCGAACCGTAGAAGATGCCATCTCAATTACATCCCGGCGGATGCAGCAGACGGAATCGGCGCTTCCGGTTGTCCAACAGGCTGTGGAATCGGCCACGACGGGGCTGGATGCGGCCAACCGTCGATATGAACGGGCAAGGCAGGCAAGTCTGACTGCCGTCGTCGCCGCCACGTCAGCAAAAAACCGGGCGATGCTGCTGGAGATCGAAGCCAAGCGGGCCATGCAGGACGCTATCGCCGTGGCGGAAAAGGCCCGGGACCGGGTCGTCGCGGCCAGGCAGGCGGCCAAGAATGCCGCCGCTGAAGCAGACAAGGCCCGAAAAAAGGCCAGCCGTGTCAAAAAATCAGAAGAGACAGCCGCCGCAGAAGCGGTTTGTGCCGAAGACTGTCTGGAAAAGGAAAAGGTTCGGCTGAAAGCATTGACCCACACCCTGGTAGAGACCCGCAGCCGGATGAGGATGTTCCAGCGCACCACCGCAGCGATTGAAGATCAGGATGTCGACGTGGATATCCAGCCGGCCACAGTGTCTGACGATCGTTTCCCCTCAACTCAGAATGTGGGTGGGGAATCGATTGCCCGGCAGCAGATCATGTCCGACTTGCTGGAAATCGAGGCATCCTTCAATGCCAGAAAACGCGATCCGATGCCGGGCCATGATAGCGGGGATGCATTACCAGGTGCTGCCGATCCAAATGCTGAGCGGCGGCAACACCATCGTGTCATCTACCCGGTCGACCAGTGCCCCCTGCTTTCCATTGACGGTCGTACGATTCCCATTCTTGACCTGAGCACCGCAGGCATGCGCCTGGAATCGGATGCTGCCATGGTCGGTTCGCGCATTGTTCGGGGTGTCATCGCTTTTCCCAGCCGGTCGCCGGTGAAGGTCACCGGCAAAGTGGTTCGACAGGATGACACCGGTTTGGGATTGAAGTTGGTGACCCGCATCGGTAACCGCATACTGGACCAGGAGCGCCTTCGTCTGCGTGCGTGATGCATTGAACCCTGGCTGAAGCGGCCGGATGTGCGTACAAGGGCGATCTGTCAGGAAGGCTCAGGGGGAGCCTTCTCTGAAAATGCGCACGGACAGGGGGATGGTGATGTGTCCGTTCTCGTGCCGAACCGCCAGGTGGATTCCATTTTCCCCGACGGGCAGCATCCCGGCGGAAATGCTCCGGTCTCCGGCCGTGTTCTCTTTGATCGGGCTCCAGGCAATCAGCCGCATGGGCATGATTTCAAGCGTAAAGACAGCTCCGGGTGCCACTGTTTCCGACGGAACCCTTGCGTTTTTTACCGCTGCCGGATCTATGCCTTCGAACACCAGCACCCCTTGAGGCCTGCCGTTGAAAAGATACCGGCTTGCATTCCAATCGACAATCAGGTCTGCGGAGCTTTTATTCGTCAGCGTGAGAAGAAAAAAGGCATAGTAGGGGTATTCCCCTTTTTGAGGCGTGATCCTGGCGGTGAGCAGATGATTGTCCACTTCAACAAATTCGGGCTGGGCAATCCAAGCCGCATTGGATGGGGACTGAATCCCGCTGCAGCCGCACAGGGCCAGCCCAATCATTAATAAAAACCCAACCGTTCGCCGGCAGTTCATGGAATCAACCTTTCAAGTCGGTTATTCGTCCTGTTGTCAGGGGATCGACTAATCGAACTGTTATCGACTTTTGCCGCTTTTGACAAGCCTGAAACCGTTCTTCACCCGGCAACCCCATTTTGGGAAATTGATTGTCCACCGTATTTTATGGCCAAATCTTGACACTGATAGCAGAAAGGTTTATTCGTTTCATTTCCATAAGTAACCATTTCTATGATTGTGAAGGAACGGGACATGACATCAATCCAGGCAGCAACGTCAGCTGAAACCAATACCATTGAAGAAATGCTGACCGCATCCGGCTATTCCAAAACGGCCATCAACTACTACATTGACAAACCGCACATGGGTCAGATTTCCGATGCGGACATCACCTCGGAGATGACTGGCACCTGCGGCGACACCATGGGTATTTACATCAAGATGAAAAATGGTGTGGTGGGTGATGCGAAATACCAGGTCATGGGATGTGCGGGAGCCATATCCGCCGCCATGGCGGTCGTGGATCTGATCAAGGGCAAGGATCTGGATTATGCCCGATCCATCGATGACGGTACCGTCTACAAGGTACTGCAGGAAATCCCCGTAAAAAAACACCACTGCATCCAACTGGCCGTAAAAACGCTTCACAAGGCCCTGGACACTCACCGTCTTCAACAATCGGCTTAGCTCTATGTTCTTCCCAAATTCACTTCGATGACCTGATATCTAATCGCGGTGTTTTCAAAATGCGTCGAATATTTTCCTTTAGATCGATCTGATCAAGGTTTTCCGGACTCTGCGCCATGAGTTTAGCATGAAGCGCGTCCTGTTCGATGGGATGGTATAAATGTATGAAAATGTAGAAATTTTGACAATACCGGAGCGTCAGGCGCTCTTGCCGGCGGTCATGAACTCAAATCCGTAACGAACCGGAGGCTGTTGAATACCTGATTAAAGGCAGGCAGTTCTTTTTCAAAGTAATAGCGCTGGGCAGCGGTGTATCGTAAATTGAAGAACTGGTTCGGCAAAATAACGCCGTAATAAATGGTTTTGATGGTTACACCATATGGATCCTGATAGCTGTAAATCAGCCTGAAACCGGCATGACCGCCTACCATGGCCGGTTCGCTGGCCTGCCAACGCAATTGCCGGATCAGCGGATCGGAACGCATGTTGTCGGCTATTACCTGGGCGGCTTCATGGGGCAGCATATCAGGTCCCAGTTTTTGACGCGTAAAACGGAACCCTTGTGCCAGTGACCTCGATTGAATCAGAATATACTCCAGATAGGGACCATCCTTGGACAGCATTTCCGATTCCTGCGTGTTCAGATGCATCCATCCCTCGGGAGATGTGATCGACCAGTGTGGCTCGCTGAGTTGAACCGGGGCCGTATTCCACGGTCCGGCACAGGCGGTCAGCATCAGTGCCGCCATAACCCAGACGACGATCACGGGTCTGTTGATGTTTAATCCCGACATTGACGCAGATATCCTTTTATAAATTCTCTTGTACCGTCCTGGGGAGCCAGGCTGAGAAACGCTTCGAAATAGGGTTTGGCCCTCTGAAACCGGCCGGCCTTAAAATGAAGCTCGCCAAGGGCACGATGGGCCGATGGGAACGCCGGATCGATTTTCAGGGCCTTTAAATACGATCCAATACACTGATTCTTACCATCGCCATCGTTTCGTCTGCGCAGGATCTCCCCTTTGATATAGTGTGCGTGGGCATCATCCGGTTTCAGTGCCAGAAACTTGGAGATACTTTGATCCGCCTGGTTCCAGTCACCGCAAGTGAGCGCGGCCTGTGCATTGGCCATCATGGCCGGCGCAATGTGGTTAAGGAATAGATCTGGGTCGCCATCGGTTTCCGACCTGCAGGAAACGCGGTTCCGGGTCTGGCCGATACGGGTCTTCATCGTTTTAATGCGGCTTTCCAGCCGTCCTACTGTCTCAGCCGACCCCTGATCCTGCAGGCTGTTTAATAGGTTGGACATGAGGGGCAGTACTTCTGTTTCGCAATAACCGGCTGCTTTGAGTATTGCCAGCCCTTCATCGTCGGCCTGGCATTCGGCGGCATCGATTTTTTGTTTCATTGCCAGCTCACCCGCCGCCCGACTCTGATCGGCGTAGGGTAACCCGGTGATAGGGGAGGTCATTTGAAAATGATCGTAAAGCGCGGCAGTGTGCTGGCGAAGATAATGAACCATCTCGTGGGCGAGGATCATGGCCAGTTGGTCTTCGTTTTCTACCCGGTTGAGGATGCCGGTAGACAGAAAACAATACCCGTTGGGGTAAGCATAGGCCTGCATCCGGGGATCCATGACAACGTTAACGGTCGGTGTCTTTAAATCGGTGTGCACCTGTTTCCACAGGCGTTCGGCCACCGTTTGCAGATAACTCGACAAAGACGCATCGTGCAGGACGACACCGCGCTGTTCAAGCGCTGCTTGTTCCTGCGCGGCAAGCCGCCACAAACGGGTTGTCTGGTCTGGCGCCGCCGCATGTGCCGCGATCACCGGCGTCGCCCATGTTAGCAGCAAAATCATGCATGCTATCACGTACCGTTGAGGCGTCATGAACCTTGATCCCAGAAGTTGGACAATGTGGTTGCCACCAGTGCTGTCACGCCTTCGGCGGTTTGAAGATCGAATTTTTTGTGGTTCCCCTGCAGGCCGTACCAGATAATACGGCCTTCCGGTTCGACAACGGCGATGCTGAGCCAGTTCTTGGTTGGCTGGGCGGACGCGGTTTGATGTCCAAGGGCCAGAACCAGGCCGTCTGCCCGGTTGGCCTTCAGGATTTCGGCCACTGGCCCCAGATTGTATTCAAAGGCGCTTAATTTGGCCGGATATAGTTGAGGTCCGAAAGTGTGCAACTGGATGGAACGGTTCACGGATCTGAAAAGGGACGTCACACTCAGAAGTTCTGATGAAAGCATTGTCTGGGCGTCGGCGGTTTGTACCGCATAGTGACGCTCCTGCAGTTGCCGGACAATAGATTGTTGCGCCTTGCGTTGCGCTTCCCGGCTCTGGATATCCTGAAAAAGCCGGCTGCCATCGGGCATTTGTTCAAAAATGCCGATTTCGGGCACCAACACCAGCATCACGCCCATGGTCTGCCGATAGTTTGGGAATTCGGGATGAAGCCGCTCCGAGGTGTAGGTGCAGCCGGAAACGAAAAGACCGATCAAACCCACCAACAGGATGGATTGGCTAACATTTATCATTTTTTGAAGATTTTGCATCGGCGGCTCGTGACTAAGATCCTTTGTCAGGTCATTCTAAGTCTGGATGAAGCAAATTTCAGACCAATGCAAAAAACTAAAATAACCAACGATTACAATTTTTTAAATGATTGCTGAAGGAAATTGAAATCGGATTTGCCATTTCTGGGCACCTGCGGTGACAAAAAAATGTCATTCTTGACATTTACCAGCAATTGCATGTTATATTTGCATTTAGGGGTTCCCGTTGTTCGATCGATACTTGAATTTAAAAAGGAGGATGAGGACGATGAAAAAATTAGTTGTTTTGATTTTTATGGTGCTTTTTTTGGTGAGTTGCAGTCAATCTTCTTTAATGAGCAGGTCAGAATATTTGCAGCACGATAAATTGTACAAAAACTGGGATCACATGAAATTCAGCTTGTTCGGCCCGGATAATGCTTCGAGCGAAGATCTGCAAAAATCAATTGACCAACAATGGTGGGGATTGGACGTTCCATACGTTCCCGGTCAGTAGGTGCTGTCGATCCTGTGATTGGACTGGTTCAATGGTTGTCTAAATCTAAGCCGGTAGAGGATTCATTCAATCCTCCACCGGCTTTTTTTCTGCGGCCTGCCTCACAGGTGGATTCCATTGAAACGTTTGCCCAATTGAGTGGTTATTGATTCGCTCTTTACCCGGTTATCCCGCCACCTGTTTATTGATTTCACTAAACACCCAAAAAGCCGAATGTCAGAGCAATGGTTTGAAATCCGATGCCTTTTAGGGTAAACCGACTCTATCTATGTCCATCCAGGAATGGTAGATTTTGGTTCAGGCCAAGGCCGCAGCGAAATTGAAATTGACGGCGTAGGCGTAGGAGCGACAGCGTGCGTAGTGGCACTACGTCGAGGATATCAATCGAGCGAGAACGCAGGCCTGGGCCGAAAGATGCCGTTTCTGGATGGGCACTATCCAACGATTTCATCAACTACCACAAGGGCCTTTCATCAGGTCGACAATCATAACGGAGCATGGCTATCATGCGTGATGACAGAGTGAATCAGTTCGTGGTCGTTCTGCTGGTCGTATTTATTTCGGCCGTATTTCTCTCGATGATACGATCCTTTTTGATGGCTATTTTTCTGGCCGGCATCTTTTCGGCCCTATCCCGTCCCATATACCATTGGCTCGAAAATATGTTTAAGGGGCGGCGCAGTCTGGCATCGATTTTGACCCTGCTGCTGATCATTTTTGTCGTGGTGCTGCCCCTGGGGGTGCTCACAGGGGTGGTGACCGGCCAGGCCATCAAGGTCAGCCAGACCGCCGTGCCTTGGGTAAAAACACAACTCAGCCAACCGGGTGCCCTATCCGAGTTTCTGGAGAACATTCCCTACTACGACAAAATTGCGCCCCACAGCGAACTGATTCTGCGCAAGGCCGGTGAACTGGTCGGCAGCATTAGCCAGTTTCTGGTCGAAAACCTCTCATCGGCAGCCATGGGGGCGGTCAACTTATTGTTCATGCTCTTCGTGTGGCTGTACACCATGTATTTTTTCCTGATGGACGGGGATAAACTGCTGGAGAAAATCCTTTATTACCTGCCGCTGCAGGATCATGACGAGCAGCAAATGCTCGATCGCTTCACATCGGTGACGCGTGCGACGCTGAAGGGTACAGCGGTTATCGGGATTCTCCAGGGGGGATTGGCCGGTTTGGCCTTCTGGGCGGTGGGTGTTCCCAGCGCAGCGTTCTGGGGAGTAATCATGGCGGTGCTGTCGATCATTCCCAGTGTGGGCACTGCCCTCGTTTGGGTGCCGGTAGCGCTCATATTAGGGTTTGGCGGGGCCGTCGGCAAGGCGATCGGTCTGTTTGTGTTCTGCGGGCTCGTGGTCGGCAGTCTGGACAACCTGCTCAGACCGATCCTGGTCGGCAAGGATACGCAGATGCACGAACTGATGATCTTTTTCGGCACTATGGGGGGCATTTTCATGTTCGGCATGGTGGGGATCATCATCGGTCCCATCATCGCCGCGCTTTTTGTGACGGTCTGGGAAATATACGGGCAGGCGTTCCAGGATATTTTGCCGGACACTGGGTATGTGCTGAGAAAAAAACAGGCGCAGGCTGAAGCGGACGGCGATGGAGATGAGTAATTTGCAGTGGACTAAAAGGAGATTGTCATCGGCATCATCGTAAGGGCTTATGCCAGACGTTCATACTCCGGATGCGTCCACCGATCTGCGAGTTTTTTACCAACCGTCCCGCGTATCGATAACCCATCTTTTTAAAAATACGGTTCATTCCGTAAGAATCGGCGCGCGCGATGGTATAGGCTGTCCGCATGCCAAGATTTTGTGCCTCATCGTCCAATCGATTCAGCAGCATGCCTGCAAACCCGTTTCCTCTGTATTCGGGCAAGGTTGCGAAATCGGTCATTTCACAGGTTTTACTGGCTGAATCGATTTCGGCAGCGGCAGCGGCGACGATCTTCTTTTTAGCCTGGATGCAAAAATAGGACGTACTTTTCTGCATTGCGCGGTTGAGAAACTCAGGCTGATGGATCGGGAAGGGATAGGACTCAAACACCTGGCGGTAGATTTTCCCCAAGGCCACGCTCTCCGAAGGGGTGCATGGGATGACCGGCAATGGGGTGCGGTCATCACGACGTGTGCCCTTTGAAATCCTTTCCACCGGGTCAAACCGGCTGCGGTGTCCTACCCGCTGCCTGTCCACTGAAAGAAATTTGGCGATAAACAGGCCATCGGTGGTGCCCCGGAAAAATGAAGGGATGACCGCTTCTTTGGTATAGCCGGCCAATTTAAAGGCTTTCCAGTGGTTGGCGGGAATTTTGGCAAAAATCTTTCCGTAGCCATGGGCCTTTGCCATTCTGTCAAGCTTCAAAATCAGCGTTCCGGCAGTTTTGCCTTGCAGGTGCATCAAATAAATACGGTCGTTGTGGAAGCCGTGTTGAATGACGGACCCGTCGATGGTTTCGATTTTATCAGCCATGGGTCATCTGGTGGTGTCGCTATATTAATGATTTCAATTTTTTCAGTCGCAAGCCGGTTTCAGCCAGGATGGCCTCCGAACGTGAAAAGTGCAGCCGGATCAGGTGGTTGACCGGTTCGCGGAAGAAACTGGAACCGGGCACGGCGGCTACCCCGACTTCCCTGGCCATCCAGCGGCAGAATTCGTTGTCGTCGGTCACGCCGAACGCGGAACAATCCACCATCACATAGTAGGCGCCCTGGGGAATCGTATAGGAGAGCCCGGCAGCATCCAGGTATCCCAGAAACAGGTCCCTTTTGCGCGTGTAGTCCGCCGTCAATTGCTCATAGTAGCTCAAGGGAAGCTCCAGTGCGGTGACGGCGGCTTCCTGCAACGGGGCTGCGGCGCCCACCGTGAGAAAATCATGCACCTTTCGCGCGCCGGCGATGACCGATTCCGGCCCGATCACATAACCCAATCGCCAACCGGTCATGTTGTAAGTCTTGGACAGGGAGCTGCAGGATATGGTCCGGTCGAACATCTCCGGCAGGGTAGCCATATAGTGGTGATGGTGGGGGCGGTAAACGATATGCTCATAGACCTCGTCGGTGATGACAAAGGCGTCGAACTCCTTGGCAAGATCGGCGATGGTTTCAAGTTCCTCCAGTGAAAACACTTTGCCGGAAGGGTTCGATGGATTGCAAAGGACAATGGCTTTGGGCTTTTGCATGAAGGCTGCCCGGAGTTCATCCACATCGAAGTTGAAATCCGGAGGGCGCAGGGGAACGTAAATGGGCTCGGCGCCGCTGAGGATGGTGTCCGCGCCGTAGTTCTCATAATAGGGAGAGAAGATGATGACCTTCTCACCGGGGTTGCAGGCGGTCATCATGGCACTCATCATG
>NZ_JASJGN010000139.1:0-6713 GCF_033791525.1 Desulfosarcina sp. | reverse complement strand
CGCAGTGCCGCAAAGCCGTATATGACATTCAGCACACTGTGAAGATTGGCGCTGACAATGTGAATCGGCCGCTGGTGCAGGTTCTGCCGAATCAGCTGCTCTTTGATATCCGAGGACCACTTTTTTTCGTACTCCTGCTGACCGATGATGCGCATGAGTGATGGGGTCAGGTAGACGACGATGGCGTCGTTCCGGTTGCTTTTTTCGGCGTCGATACGCTGGCCCAGGCTGTGAATCAGGTGAAGCAGACCGTTGTTGCTGCCATATTTCTTTTTGTTGGCCTCCAGAGAGTGATACATGTCCCGGGTTTCCCGGTAGGGTCGGCCTAAAATGATGCTCAGGCTCCACAGGGCCTGGTCTAAAACGGCATCGGAGAACTGGTCTTGCTGTCGAACGGATTTATCCAGCTCGCTCCATTCGATGGTGAGGTTGCCGGAATCATCGGTCATGCGGCTGCGGATTTTGCGGGCCTCAACAACCAAAAAGGTCATATGGGTGAGAATGTCGTATATCTCACTGAGACCCCGGGTGATCACGAAACACATTTCGTTTTTTCCCACCCGGTAGCAGGTGCGTCGACGTTTGAGGGGAATGGTCGGCTTCAGCGCGTCGTTTTTAAACGGGTCCTCTTCGGTGAGGATGATGCGATTGCACTCTTCGATGCCTTTGGGCAGTCGGTCGATGACGTATTCGAGGCCCTTGAGTTCCACGATCCGGGGGTCGTTCATGCTGCCGTAAATTTCCGGGCTCAGGTTTCGCAGGCACTGCTCCAGCGCCTTGCCCATTTTCCCGGATGGGCGGTAGAACCCGCGGATGGCCGATGCGTCGGTCAGGGTTTTGAATTCACGAATGGCATGACGGGCTTTCTGGGCTTTGGTGAACTCTCTCACAGGTCATTCTCCATTAACTGGCATTGGGCGGAAATGATTACCGAATAATAACATATCCTAAGGATGGGTTGAATAGGTGTAAACCCGTTGGCGGGAACCGTGACCAAGTGCCAGCGTGGTCGATTGGCCGATTGATCAGCTTTCGGGTAAGACGCCGCCAACCGCAGACCCGGGTTGGATAGCGAGCATATGGGGCTTTTCGACGGTACCAGGGCCGGTCCGATCACGAGCCGGAAGGACGAGTGTTGAAAACCGATGACAGGTGGATGATGTCGGTTCGCAGGTACCTGCGATCAAGCACCTGCCCCCGGTGGCCGTGGGCCGAAAAAACAAACCAACCCACGTCATCTGGATCCCGGGTTACTCTGCCAGCGGGATCCAGCGCTTGATGGTTGTCTGCAGGGTGCCCTTTTGCTTGGCCTGGTCGATGAAGGCGTTGACCGCTTCAACCATATCGGGCTCTTCCTTTCTCAACCCCCAGGCCAGGTACTCATCATTGAGCATGATGGGAAGGGGCCTGATACCCTCTGTCTGATGCTGTGCAGCCATCATCAAGACCATGGGCGCATCGTGAACGAATACATCAATACGGCCGGCCATCAGGGCCTGCAACGCCTCGTCCTGGTTGGAAAAGGCCCGAATGGCTTTGGCGCCGGTGCTTTTCTGGCGGATGAAGGCCTCGCCGGTGGTGCCCTTGACCACGCCAATGCGCCAGGTGATGGACTGGGCAAAGGCGGTTTCTCTATTTGTTATGAAGGTGTATTTTTGTAAATTCTTGGTGATGATCATCAGTCCGCTCTTAAAATAGGGCTTTGAAAATGCAATTTGGTATTGTCTGGCCAAGGTGACCGACATGCCGGACATGATGATATCAATGCGGTTGTCCAAAAGGGCCGGAATCTGATCCTCCCATGGGAGTTCTACCAAAACGGCCGTCTTTTTCAGGAACTCTGCCAACGCCAGGGCCAATTCGGGTTCGAGGCCGGTAATCTCCTGATTCTGCTTGAAGATCAGCGGTGGCGCATCCGGTGAAACGCCAACGCGCAGGATGTTTGGGTCCGCATCGACTGCGGCAGGCGGCGGTGTGGTGCAGGCGCACAGAAGCAAGCTGCAAGTCATTGTGACAATCAACAATTGGATGGTTTTGCGAAACGTGACTGGCATGCCTAAGCCCCTTTTTTTGGGTGTGGGTCAACGGTGTCGGGTGCACATAAAAGTTGGACGGGTGAACCCCATCGTTGCATAAAAACATGTGAAATTTATTGTAACATTCTGTAAATATATAGAAAACATTTAATTTCTTTGGATGTTCAGGAGTCCACAGGATGTGAATTCCTGTAAACACAGTGATTTTCTCATGTTTTTACCCTTTCGGGAAAGCGAGAGGATTCCAGATCCCCGTCTTGAACGGGATCTGCGACCCGCGTTGCCAAGGGATTGCAGTAAAGGACTACGACGTCACCCTCGGCGCCTTGGCTCTGAAACCCTCCCGCTTTTGCAACGTTGGGGTGAACTCGAAAGAAATCCGGTCCACCCACCCTTGCCGCTCGACGTCAAGATGCTACTTGAGATCCGACAGCCAGGACGGATCTTCGATCCATTTGATTTTCAGCTTGATCAACTCGTCGGACTGTCGCATGGTATTGAGAAAATTGGTGGTCCAGTTCATCATCTGGGCGTCTCCCGCCGGCATGGCAATGCCCAGCGGTTCGTAGGTAAACGGGGTGATCAGTGAAACCAGCCCTTCGTTGGGGTGACGCAGCAGCGACAGCACGCAGACGTGGTAGTCGGCCACCAGGGCGTCCACCTTGTTGGTGAGAACCATATCGACGGCCGCGTTGTAGTCCTTGGCAGTGACCAGCCGGGCCTTTGGCATCATGGTCTCCACCAAACTCGCGGAGGTCGAGCTTTCCAGGGCCGTGAAGGCAAACGCTTCGGAATTGAGTTTTGAGATGTCCTCGGAAGTCACCAGGGACTTGAACTTGGTCAACAGGGCTTTGCCGGAGATGTGATACGGGCCTGCAAAGGCCACCTTCATGTTCCGTTCGGGGGTGATGGTCATGCCTGAAATAACCATGTCGACTTCACCGGCTTCCAGCGCAGGCAGCAGGTCGGGGAAGGGTTTGATTACCAGGCTCAGCTCGACTCCCATGGCGCCGGCTATATAGCTGGCCAGATCCACATCCAGGCCCATGGGAACACCGGATTTGTCTACCATGTTCAGGGGCGGCATATTGGCTGCCGTGCCCACGCGAAGGACACCGCTTTGGGCAATCCTGTCCAGGCCCGAGGATGTCATCGTGCCGCTGTTGGTATGGGCACACGCTGTGGCAAAAACAAGAACAAGTAACAGCAGCAGACCACGTTTGACCGGTTTCATCGCTTTCCTCCTCCATTCGGTAAGTGTGAATTGAAATTAACTTGACAGTTTAGAATATAGTCCTATCTCTGCTTGGATCGGTTTGTGAAATATACTCGTTCAATGGGCGGTGCGGCGCTTATTCCCAGCCGGCCACCTCGTATCCTTTTTCATAAAGGCAGCGTTCGACGATGCCTCTGAACACCGGCGGGGGGTTGCTTTGGAACGCCATGCCTGCCGCGAAGGATGCCGCTCCGCCACCGGCTGCCCCGGCGATTGCGGCCCGGTGGGGATCGCTACCCAGTGCGGCCGCGGCTGCGGCCCCGGCGACGGCCAGGGCGGCAGCATCGCTGGCGGCATCCTGAGACACCTGGTCGTCGCTGTTCTCACTCGCACCCGTTTCACGGGCCAATACCCAACACGCCTCAAGGTCCTTTTGGGCAGTCGCTTTGCCCATGATCTCAAAATGAGCATTCGGGTAGAGGATCGGCCGTTTCACCGATTCCGAGGCCGATGACGACATCGGCGGCAGCAAGATCAGAAGGCTTGCCAAGGCCATTGTTGTTCGTTTCATATGCCACCTTTCCGTTCCTAAAAAAACGGCAGCAGATCCGGATGACGCCAGCGTATCAAATGAAAAAAAGCGGTCTTTAACAGGCTGTTGAGTCTACCTGCGGTCAGAATTATACCCGCGCAGGGGATGGTAGGCCACGAAAACTGAAATTAACACATTGCCCAATAAGGGTCAATCAATCCGATTGGGATTTGTTCAAGCGAACAGGGAGGGATGAGTTTGTCTGCCGAATGGTACGTTGGGATGGCAAGTGGCGCGGTACAGGTTACAAGGGCGCTTGTTAACCGATTTCCGGGGCGCTTATTTTTCAGCAGGGCGGACACAGATGGTGTTCGAAAAATCGGCTTCGGAATGCATGGAGACTGAGGCTTCTGCATGCCACCAATTGCCGGCGTCATCCCTTATTTTCCTGCAGCCGGAGCAGATGGGCGACAACCCCCCGAGCAGTTTGTTCTCGTCTTCCGGCGCTTCCTGTGGCTGAGGGGTTCATCAAGCTTCGGTGGCAGATCGTCCCGCTCCTTTTCTAACTGCGTGCTGTCTAATCCCCAACGTTGGAGCGCCGGTAAAAACCGGTGGAGAGCAGTGAATGAAAGTTTCACACGATGAAGATTTAGCGAATCACATCGGCCCCGAGTCATGCGTGCATCCCCGTAAGGTGGTTCGCGAAGCGTTGACAGGGGAACGTGCAGGCTGGGTATTGAGCCGCGAAAGGGGGTTTGCTTCGGAGTGCCGACGTCGTCAACGTGTACGGAAGGCAACACGGAATACATCGCTAACGCAAGATGTGTTTCGGCTCCGCGTGGTCGTAGACCCCATGCATGCACGGAAGCTTTTCGCACGGGAACCGGGAGGTCCCATGTCTGGCCTGGTGGTGACAAGGTCCGCGCAGTGAATCCCAAGGGAGTGCGACTGCGGCGCACGGACGTGGGAAGTCGGACAGACCCATAGTACCGAGGAGATCGCCGAACAAAGGCAGGTGTGACTCCTGTCAGCGGAGGCGGTGGAGGAAAGGGGTCTGGCCAAGGGGAATCCGATCTGGCCAAACAAGCTCCGGGCGCTGAACCGGGAAAGAGGTGAGAATGACGAAATTCGAATGGCCCCAAAGCGTTAGAATGCTGAGACGGCCGGCCAGAGATCGTCAGTTTCACCTGTTCGGCTTGCCAAAAGCGCTGGAACGGGTACGACAGGCGGCAGAGCGTGATGGAAGGATGCGGTTTACCTCTCTTTGGCATCATGTTTACAACATCGAAGCACTCGGCAATGCGTACCACAGTCTTAAGCGGGACGCTGCCCCGGGAGTGGACGGTGAGACATGGCGGCATTATGGGCAGGAACTGGAGGGCAACCTTCATGACCTGTCCGGCAGGCTGAAGCGTGGGGCGTACCGAGCAAAACCGGTGAAAAGAGTGTACATACCGAAAAGCGATGGCCGTCAACGGCCATTGGGTGTAACGACACTGGAGGACAAGATCGTTCAGCGGGCGACCACAACAGTATTGAATGCGATATATGAAACCGACTTTATGGGTTTTTCGTATGGTTTCCGACCTGGACGTAGTCCACACGATGCTCTGAATGCGCTCAACGCGGCGGTCATGACGAAGAAGGTAAGCTGGGTGCTTGATGCGGACATTCGTGGCTACTTTGATGCCATCGACCATGAATGGCTGGTAAAATTCATTGAGCATCGAGTCGTAGACAAAAGGGTCTTGCGGCACATCAAGAAATGGCTGAATGCGGGAGTTCTGGAAGAAGGTGCGATAGCTATCAAAGAAGAAGGCGTACCGCAAGGGGGCAGTATCAGTCCGTTGCTTGCCAACGTTTATCTTCACTACGCTTTCGACATCTGGGCGCACCAATGGAGGCAAACGCGTGCAACCGGCGACATGATCATCGTGCGGTTTTGCGATGACTTTGTGGTGGGCTTCCAGTACCGACAGGATGCCGAGCAATTCAAGGAAATGCTTGTTGAGCGTTTTAGAAAGTTTAATCTTGAATTGCATGCCGATAAAACCCGATTGATCGAATTTGGACGATTTGCGGAGCAAAACCGCAGGCGCAGAGGGTTGGGCAAACCCAAGACGTTTGACTTCCTTGGATTTACGCACATATGCGGTCGAACCCGGAAAGGGAAGTTCGTTGTATTGCGGCACACCAAGAAAAAGGGGATCCAAAAGAAGCTGGCAGAACTTAGCAAGGAGTTGCGAATCCGACTCCACATGCCTGTTCCGTTGGTCGGTAAGTGGCTTGGGTCTGTACTGCACGGCCACTATCGTTACTTTGGTGTTCCTGGGAATGGTCGCAAATTGGAGAGCTTTAGGTATCATCTAAGTCAACTATGGTACAAAGCACTTCGTCGCCGCAGTCAGCGATCAAAGCTGACTTGGGAACGTATGAACCGCCTGATCGAACGATGGTTGCCAAAAGTCCGAATTATGCATCCGTATCCCGATTTGCAACTGTACGTCACTACCCGAGGCAGGAGCCCAGTGCGTTAGCAGCGCTCGCTGGGATCTGTGCGGGGGGTGCAGGGTGACCTGTGTTCCTACCGCGACCAAAAGCGGGAGGGTTTCAGAGCCAAGGCGCCAAGGGTGCAGCCGTAGTAATTTACTGCAATCCCCTGGCAACGCCGGATCTGGATTCCTGCGGCTTTCCTGCAAGGGTACAAACATTCGAAAATTATTGTTTTTTCTGGAGTTCACATTTGGTGAATTTTGTGCGTGCAAAAACAGTCATTTTTTATCGAAGTTCCCAAAACTCAAAGCTGGGAGATGGGGGCACCCAATAAAGGACTGTTCAATTAACAAAACATCTTTCAATGCACATTGATAGAAAAATAAAAGATAAGCGTCATTAAATGGCAAAATGCTTTGTTGGTATTGACATCCAA
>NZ_JASJGN010000138.1:0-10195 GCF_033791525.1 Desulfosarcina sp. | reverse complement strand
GCAGTGGTGGCGGTGGCTCGGGCAGCGGTGGGGGTGGCTCGGGTAGCGGAGGCGGTGGCTCGGGCTGCGGCGGCGGCGGCTCAGGCAGCGGTGGCGGTGGCTCAGGCAGCGGTGGCGGTGGCTCGGGCGGTGGTGGTGGTTCCAAATAGGTAGTAAGAAAGCGTTATTTCTATACCCCTTTTCCCCGTTGCGGTCTGTCAGAGCGCCTGTCTTCGGGGAAAGGAAGCTATCCGTACGTCAGTTCAGTGCACATCCATTTCGTTCTGTTCAGTTGATTCGGGGATTTATTCATACAACCCGCGATGAGGGTTCGATAAAACTGCAATCTTCCACCAAGGCAGTTTCCATGGTTTCCCAATACGGCCACAAAGAGGACAACGGCGGCCGGCGCAGTTCGACAAATCGAAGGCAGTTCAACTATGCGGCGCATATTCCGGAAAGAAGGATTGCTTCAGACAGGCGTGCCCGAAAAGACAGAAGAGTCCTCGGTCAACAGTTTCTAAGCAGGCAATCGTCACAACCCTGGTATGCCAACCGCGTCATCATTTTTCCTGCCTCTAAGACCAGGGCGTGAGGGCGGTGCGAAGCCAGCATGCTGACACCGCACCGCCTTCCGGTCGTCAACCCGTCATGTTCATTGCCGAATATGTGCAGGCCCATCGGCTCTGATCAGGTTGTCAGTTCATATTTTTAATTGTCGCCCTTGTCGCGGTGATGATCGCATTCCTGTTTCGGGTAAGGGTCATGTCTTTTAAAAACCCCTAAATGATCAAGGAGATCACCATGAAAACCGTTTATTTTTTTCTTTCAATCGTTTTGCTGTTGGCGACTGTATCGGCGTTTGCCCACCATCCGACAGCGGACATTCTCGATGCAGAAATCTACGACATGATTGACAGCATGGTGGCGGACACGCCCCACGCGGAACTGGATTTCGATGATTCACAATCGGGTATGGTCGAGACAACCATCACCACGCGAACGGCCAGATCCCTTGAGAGCATGATGTCGGACGGTTTGCTGACCACTATTTCTCTGCTCGACGGTGATGTCTCCGTAAGTATAGAATTCGACGATCGCGGCGGAGCCACCCTGACGGTGACGCAGATCCTCGAATAACCGGCTTGCAATGTCATCCGATCGGCGCGGCCGCGCCAATTAAAAAATAAACATTCCCGCTTTTCTCCAATAGTCTGACGGGACATTGAAATCAGTCGTCGTTCGTTCCATTGATTGTGTCGGAGATGACAACCGGTCGTGCGGCCGTTCAGCGTGGGTTCGATCGGTGGCTACAGCACCAAGTCCTTGATGAAGGCGGAGAGCTGATTCAGGTTGCGGCAGGGCCAGACCTCATTGCAGATGGTCTGATAGGTTCGCATCTCGCTGTCGCCCGTGTACCAGAACTGTTCCGTTTCCGGGTTGAGCCAGACCAGGCGGCGGCAGCGCTCGCGGATCGCTTCCATTATCCGGCCCTCGGGGGTGGCGTAGTTGGATCGGCCGTCGCCGATGACAATGACCGTGGTCTTCTTGTTGACGGCGTCCATGTAGTGCCGGCGAAATCCGCGTCATGGATCTGCCGTAGGCGGTTGCAGGTGTCAGGATGAGGCCGCCGGGCGCATTTTGACCTTATAAATCACGTCAACGCGGTTTCTGACGCCTTCTTCCAGCTTCAGCGATGAGGGCTGGAGCACCAAACTCACCGATGCGGTGCCGCCGGTGACGATGCCTTCGAGAGGGAGTTTTTCGGTGTATATGGTCTGAATGCCCTTGAGCATCAGGCTGCCGCCCACCACCTTGACGTTGTCCGGGACCATGCGGACATCTTCCATGATCAGTCCCGCGGCCAGCTTGCCGGTCCAGATCACCTGGACGGGAAGGGTTTTTTCAACCGGCAGGTCCAGGGTGACCTCCAACGCCTGGGGGTCAACCTTTTTGAGCTGAATTCCCGGCGGCAGGGCGATGCTGTCCCGGGCGATGGGCACCTGATTGCTTCCGGCTACCGCATTGGCCAGGTTGAGCTTCACTTTTACCTGGTCGGGACGCACGGATTTGATCAGCGTCCCCGAGCCGCTGAGCTGAAGTCTGACGCTGCTGGCCGATGCGGCAAAAATCTCCATCATGGGGTCCCGGTTCATGAATTCGACGGGAACCTCCAGGGTCACTAGAGTCTCTAAACCGCGGGCAAAACTGAACCAGATGCCCGTGATGCTGGCCAGACAGATCATGGCGGCGATGCCCAGCTCCACGGTGTGTCGTTTCAGGCCGCCGGTGGTGGTTACCTCGCCGGTATAATCGCGCAAAACCTTGCTCAATTCGATATTATCGTTGATGTGGATGATCGATTCATCCTTGAACACCGTGACCTGGCCCCGTTCTTCGGAGACCACGAGCACCACGGCATCGGTCTGTTCGGTCAGTCCGGCGGCGGCGCGATGCCGGGTGCCGAAGTAGGCGGGCAGATCGGTGCTTTTGGAGAGGGGCAAAATGGTGGCCACTTCCACGATCTGGTCCCCCTGCACGATCGTGGCTCCGTCGTGCACCGGTGTGCCATGCCAGAAAATGCTGAGCAGCATTTCCCGGGACAGCTTGCCCTGCCAGGGAATGCCACTTTGCACGACCGTTTCAATGCTTTTTTGCAGCGGCAGGACGATCAGTGCACCCAGCTTGCGGCGGGCCAGTTCGTAAACGCTCTCCACGATGATGTCCACCGGGGTCTGGACCTGACGCTGGGGAAATCCCCAGAAAAATGATTTAAAATCGCGGGTTTGCAACACACCGGCGATTTCGTTGCGAAAAACGATGATCACGATCAGGGCGGCGGCGGCGATGATGCCCTGCATGGCCCAACTGGTGACAATCAGGCCCATGTTGACCGCTAGTCGCTCGATCATCCAGAGCATGGCTATGGCCATGATCATCCGGATCACATTGGTGCCCCGGAAAAGCACATAGAGCCTGAACAGGATATAGCTGTTGAGCAGGATATCAACGATGTCCTGCCAGCGCAGCGCGGTATGAAATGGAATCAACGGGTCCATGGGGGTCAATCCGTTATGCTGAAGCGCAGGGTGCGCATGAGTTTGTCGTTTTCATCGGTAACCTCAACCCGCCAGGGACCCTTGTCTGATTCCCTGAGCTGCACGCTGGTGAACGAAGACCAGCGGGGCGGGTTGATGGTCAACCGTTTTTCTGTGACCAGGCTGTCATTCTGATACCATTTATGGTGAATATAGGTTTTTTCGGGCACCGGGTCGAATTCCGTGAAGCACGACACCCGACCCAGTTCGATGGAAAAAACAACGGCGGGGTGGGCGGGTGCATACTCCTGAATGGTTTCGCACATCACCGCTCTGAAAAGCGTCAGTTTGGCCGAAGCCTTTGCGTCCTGGCTCCATACTGCCTTTGGCGGGGCAATCACCACGGCTATGAATAGAATCCAGCCTAATTTTCGAACCGCGATAGCGAATGCTAACCGCGCCACTTGTGGAGGGGTTAGCGAGCGAACTGGAGATTGATTGTCATCCCTACGGTGAAGATTCCACGCGGCTTGCCGCGGGGAGGGTTCAAATGTATTTTTCATGTTGTCCACAGTAGCGCAATCACTTTTTTTTTCAAGAGGAAAACAAGGTCAGGCGATGATTGCACGACAACCCCCATCCGCCCCCTAAAGCAGATGCGACGGACTAACGGTCATGAGAAAACCTGTGGGGGGCGTCAAGGGGAAATGACTCAACCTCCGATAAAGCGGCAACACGTTTTGGTGATGCTGAAGGAAATGGATCCGGAAGAGGAAAGGCGGGCTTTGTTTTACATGGGTTCTCTTTTGCGGAGCAGATCAGCCAGAGACCGTTGGATAAGTACCTGCTGGATAGATTCCTTATCGCGCATTTTTCGAAGGGTCTCTGTATCAACCAACCACCCGAAACCCAGCTCGTCGAAAAAGACGATTTCCTTATTTTTATCCATGGCCAGCGCTCCTTTGATTGGTGACAGCGAGTCGGTGTATGTGCACGATGGGTGAATTTTTCTTCGCGACCATTGTGGTTCGTTGATTCTGATATCGCCGGTTTTCGGATTTCCTTTAGGAAGGAATTATAGCAAGGGCGATGATTTCGGGAGCAGAGGGTCGGGTTTAGAGATAGGATCGGATGCGGTGGCGGTCAATGCCGGCATGATGGCATTGACGATGGTCTCGATTTCGTCGTCGATCTGTTGATACTGGATATCGTCGACGTCCAGGTAGATCCGTTTTTCGTGGGGATAAATATCGTTCTCAGGATCAATATAAATGGCGCGATACACATTTTTACCTAATAAAATCAATGTAAAATCTGCTTTCGGACACACATCTTCAATGACCCGACCGGCGTTTTCCGGGTGGATGGCCATTGGCCTGTCCGGCGTGAAAAAAACAGGCAGTTGTTCAATAGGCACGCTCTGGCCGGATTCGAGTTGTTTTCGAGCCAGTCCGTCCAATATGGCCGTCTTGAGATGCTCCAATATGATTTCGTAGTCACGGGAGGCGGTTACCGCACCGGCCGGTCCGGGCGATGCATCGAACATCGGATTCATGGACGGCAGGATGGCGATGGTCAACGGTGACCGTTGCAGGGGATTGCCCGATGGGCATGCCCAGCGGCGGTAATTGGCAGACTGGTCAGCCGACAGGGTGAAGGCGTCCTGCTCGACCACACCGATTCTCCGCAAGGTGCTGACAACAAACGGATGCTCCATATAATCCAAAAAGGCCGGTTCCGATTGAAACACCGCCTTGAGGAAGCTGAATTCCGTGTCGCTGAGGTTCATGGCGGCCAGCTCCGCCTCACGGGCATCCCGACTGCCCGGGGTAAACAGCGCTTTGCCGCGGATCATGGCCGCCAGGCCGACCTTCTCACCCTGGTAGAGTTTGTGGACCATAAACAGTCGGGTGGCCATGAGCTCCACGCAGGGGTAGAGACTGTCGTTTTCTCTTTCTCCCTTGAAGAGATTCAGGCGGCGATCGTAGTGATACAGCACCTCGGAAAGGCCCAATATGTTGGTGTCCAGCACCATCAGTTCCGCACGCAGGGGCACCGGACCGTACATGCGTTTGGAAACCAGGTCGAAGTCCAGGGGAAGATTGAGTCCCCGGGTGGCCCAGGCCGAGCGTTCTGCCGGGTTACCTGCCCGACCCAGCACCACTTCCATGAGATAAGCCATGGTGTCACCGGCGATCTGTTCGGCATCGGTCAATGGTGCCGTCTGGAACGTCGGGGGCACGGGACGCTGGGGGGCCAACGGACTGCAGGCGGCGATGATCAGGGTGCTGATAACCGGCAACAGCACCGGCAGCTTGAAAAGACGGGGCATCATCCGGTAGCGCACTCCTCCAGCAGGACAACGGCCCGAGAATGTCTGCCGTCGCATTTGAGAACCAGGGGCTGCTGCAGCTGCACATGGCTTAGATACGGGTTGGATAACACGATCGACAAGTCCTGCAGCGTGTCCCAACGTATGAAATCGCCGTTTTCTTCGGAGACAGTCAGGTAGGGGATCCCGTTGGCGGTGATGTGTTGAAAGAAGTGGGATCCATGGGATGGGTCGGCTTTCAGCGTGTCGTTCCGTATTTCCACCATTGCCCCCACCCCATTGATGTCGTGCCACTTCACTGGGATACCCAGCCAGCGGTCAAAGGATCCCCACCGTCCGGGCCCCATCAGCAGGTAGGGTCGTTTTTGGTCGAGCAGCGTCTGGTTGACGGCGGCGATGGACTGGGCGATGGCCACTGTGTTGGCGGGGTCGAAGGTGTCGGGCCTGACGAAGAGGATGTCGGCCATGGTCTGTTTGCGGCCATGGCCAAGGGCCTGGGTGGTGTAGCACAAGGCATTGGCTGCATCCTCATCCGTCACCTCCACGTCATGCAGATCCTCTCCGGCGGACATGGGCCGCATCTGGAGGATATTGAAAGTCCCCTTATGATCGCTGTTGCCGGTCAGGTTGACTGAAAATTCGAACTCCACGGCGCAGCCCATTCCGTCCCGGCCCATGACCAGCAGGTCTTTGAGCAGTCCGGGAAGGGGGAAGCTGTCGTATTTGAGTACCGGCGCGAAGGTGAGCACCCGGCTGCCGGGGATATGCACGGTGTCCCGGATACGGTTCTCTGCCGGAATGTACGTTCCGGCCAACCGAAGTACCGGTTCTTCGGCCTCGGCATCGTCCACGTGACGTTTTTCCACATTGACGCCCCGTTCGAAGTAAAGGCCGTCAGGAATCCCTTCCATGCCCAGGGCCCAGAACTGGCGCTGGGCGTTGGCCAGGATGTCTTCCACCTTGGAAAACTGGGGCAGCACCTGGGGATATGATGGTGAAAAACGAAGCGACGGTTCTCCTTCCGGGATGCCCCGGCCAAATCCCATGACCATGCGGGCGACGCCGTCTTCCGCTTTCAAGGGAGCCACCGGATAGAAATTGTTGGATTGGGCGATGCCGGAGATGTCCGGGTAGAAAAAGGCGCCATGCCGGCTGCCGACCAGCTGCTGGATGATCACGGCCATCTGGTCTCTGCGGATCCGGTATGCGGTGCCGCTTAAAAAACGCCTTGGATCCCGGAACCAAGTGGAGGCGTATACCAGCTTCACGGCAGTGACCAACTGGTTGTAGCGGGTGGAAAAATCCGGGTGGTTATTGGGCACCATGTAGGTTTTATATAGGCCGGTGAACGGGTGGTTGTGAACATCCTCGAGCAGCCCCGAGCTCCGGATTGACAGGGGCTGGTGAACGGCTTCCAGGAATCGGCCCAATTGCTCCGCCAGCCAGGGGGGCATTTCTCCCCCGAGAAACGCCTTGGCAATCTGGTCGTCCGAGTCGTGCGCCATGGCCGAGGGTTCCAGCCTGTTGTGGGAGATAAAGGCATCGAATCCCTCTGTGGTGATGACCAGGGTTTGAGGCACCTGAATGGTGACATCCGGGTAGCGTTCCTGCAGGTGGGGTGACCGGCGCAGCAGGTTGGACACGAAGGCCAGCCCTCTGGCCTTTCCGCCCAGGGAGCCATTGCCGATTTTCACGAAATCGGAGATGTCGGGGTCGTAGTCCTTGGAATTGAAATGCACCACGACGCCTTTTTGGCGCCATTTGCGAAGCGCGTGGATGTGGGTGATAATATACTGACGGATATCGTCTGCGCCGGAAAAATCGGCTGCTTTGGCCTTTCTCAGGCGCGAGGCCATGGCGATTTCACCGCGGGCCATGATCCAGTTTGAAAAACGGTTCCGGGTGGCATGGTAGAGCAGGGATTCATCGTGTACGGTCGGCAGGATCTCCTCGAGGGCTTTGAGATTGGCGGCGCGGGCGATTTCGCTGCCGTTGGGCCTCCTGAAGACGAAATCACCGAATCCCAGGGCATCCAAAAAGAACTGGTGGATTTCGGCCAGCAGATCGTCACTGTTCTTGTCTAGAAAGACCGCCGGCACCCGTGCGGCCAGATCCTTGTTCTGGGGCTCATTGCTGATGAGCAGAAGCGGCAGGTCGGGGATCGCCTTGCGGACGTTGCACAGGAATGTATAGCCGGCATCGGCCGTGATCGTGCCTCCCTTGGGGTACCGGGTGTCTGAGATGATGCCGAACAGATAGTCACCGTACTGCCGGTATAGGGACATGGCCTGTTCATAGTTTTCAGCCACGAGAATCTTCGGCCGGGCGCGCATTTTGAGCAGGCGGTGCTCCTGGTTCAAGCTCTCCTCAAGCACCTCCTGGGTCTGGTTGACAACCTCCTTGTAGATCAGCGGCAGGAAGTAGGAGGTATACAGGGGAGAGTCCTCCACCAGAATCAGGACCCGAACCATGGCTTTCTGGGTGTCGGCAGCCACGTTGAGCCGGTCTTCCATGCTCTTGACGATCGCCAGCAGCAGGTCCGAATCCCCGGACCAGATGAAGGTCTGGTCGATGCCGGAGATGTCTTTCCCCTCCGGCGCCGGGTAGATCCCCTTGACGCTGTGGGCCAGGAGCACCACCGGCAAGTCGGTGTGGGCGCGTTTGACCTGGAGACCCAGGTCGAAGACGTCCATGTCGTCCAGGTGGGGCATGGCGATAACCAGGTGGAACGGCTTTTGGGCCAGCATTTCCATGGCCTGGGCGGCAGTGGCCGCCTGGGTGATCCGCGGCGGGCGGCTGAGGTTCAGCCCACGGTATTCATTGATGATCTTGGACGCCAGGCTGCCGTCTTCCTCCAGGATATAGGCGTCGTAAGGGCTGGCCACCAGCAGGATCTCAAACACCTTGTTTGACATCAACTCGTGGAATACCTTAAAGTGCGTGTCAAAATCCTCATTTGGGAAGAATACCGGCAGTTTTACGGCGTCGCTGTTCATATCCATCCGAATTAACCGTTTCAGGAGTGGGTTCGGAGCATTGGGCTACCCCTTAAGGATACGGTTGACGGCCCCTTTTTTCAAGTCAAAATGAGCAACGTCGGTCCAAGGAGCACGATTGTGATCAAATCACGAAGAAAGGCCGTATGGGGCTGGGCCATGTATGACTGGGCCAATTCCGCCTTTGCCACCACGGTGATGTCCGGATTTTTCCCCGTTTTTTTCAAGCAGTACTGGAGTGCCGGCGTCGACGTCAATCTCAGCACGGCCCGCTTGGGACTGGGTAATGCCGCCGCCGGCCTGCTGGTGGCCCTGGCCGCACCGATTTTAGGTGCCGTGGCCGACCGGGGTTCTGCCCGCAAGCGGTTTCTGGCCATATTCGCCTACCTGGGGGTGCTGATGACCGCCGCCCTTTATTTTGTGGGCCAGGGACAATGGGCTTTTGCCTTGGTGGTTTATGCCATGGGCGTGATCGGCTTTTCCGGCGCCAATATCTTTTACGATGCCCTGATGCCGGAGGTGACCGGCGAAAATGACGTGGATTTCGTGTCGGGCTTCGGTTTTTCGATGGGCTACCTGGGCGGGGGGCTGCTCTTTCTGATCAATGTGCTGATGGTGACCATGCCCCAGCGGTTTGGTCTGGCCGATGCCGGCCAGGCGGTGCGGATCGGCTTTTTAAGCGTGGCCCTGTGGTGGGGCTTTTTTACCTTGTTCATCCTGTTCTGGGTGCCCGAAGCGCCAACGGCCCCAACGCGGACCACCACCGGCATCTGGTCCGGCGGTTTTGCTCAGATCAGGCACACATTCAGCCGAATGCGGCACATGAAGACCGTCTTGCTCTTCTTGTGTGCCTACTGGCTGTACATCGACGGTGTAGACACGATTATCCGCATGGCGGTGGATTACGGCATGAGCCTGGGCTTTGCCGCCAATGACCTTCTTCTGGCCCTTCTGGTAACCCAGTTCGTGGGCTTTCCGGCGGCCCTGGTATTCGGCCGGCTGGGCCAGCGGCTGGGGCCGCGAAAAGGCATATATATCGCCATCGGCGTATACGTGGCGGCCACTTTCTGGGGGATTACCATGACCCGCAAGGAAGAATTCTATGTGCTGGCGGTGGTCATCGGTCTGGTTCAGGGAGGGATCCAGGCCCTTTCCCGTTCCTATTACACCCGCCTGATCCCGGCGGACAAACCGGCGGAGTTTTTCGGCTTTTATAACATGCTGGGCAAGTTTGCCGCCATTATCGGCCCGGTACTGGTGGGCGGGGTGGGTCTGCTCATGCGCCGGATACTCATGCCGGCCGATCCCACGGCCGCGGATCTGGTCCAGGTGGGTGCCCTGGCCGCCCGCTGGAGCCTGGCCTCGGTGCTGATCCTCTTTGCCGCCGGTGCCATTTTGCTCTATTTCGTCGATGAGGAGAAGGGGCGGGCGCAAGCGGCACTTCTTTAGCAGAAAAATAACAAAAACCAAAAATCAAATCACAAATAAATCACAATATCCAAATCCTAAATTCCAAGCGTAATCATCTATGGGGGAAGCCAACTTGACACTCGACCGCTGGTTTCGCCCTTATTTTGGACATTGGGATTTATTTGGAATTTGGTCATTGTAATTTGTTGTTTCCGGTCCAGGAGCAGCATACAGACGAGGTCTGATCGCAGGCGTCCGTTTCCGCAGCTTTAGACGCTCCTGCATATGGCCTGCATCTGCGCCGCCCGATTGGAAAAAACCCAATCCACGCCGCGGGCGACCTCCCGAAACAGGCAGCGCCGGGAGTCGGCAAAGCCGGTCCCGATGCCCTGACCCAGCCGATGATGGCGGCTTACCAATCCATTGGTTGCCAACAGATA
>NZ_JASJGN010000137.1:0-3712 GCF_033791525.1 Desulfosarcina sp. | reverse complement strand
AAGGTCAGTTCCTGGATGGAGATCACCGAGACGATGGCCGAATCCTTGATGGTGGAGATGAACTGGCCGGCCAGGGGCGGCATGATCCGGCGCAGGGCCTGGGGGAAGATGACATACCGCAGCTGCTGGGTCCGGGTGAATCCCAGGCCGGAGGAGGCCTCCCATTGGCCCTTGTCGATGGATTGGATGCCTGCGCGGATGATCTCGGTGATGTAGGCGCCTTCGTAAACAGCCAGGGCCACGGCACCGGAGATGAAAATCGGCACCCGGGAGGGTTCGGCCATGAGCAGACCCAGGATGCCGGACAGCGGACCATTGTCATTGAATGTCGCCCGGCTGATGCCGATTGCAGGCAGGAGCCGGTCCCCGATAAAATAGTAGAAAATAAAGATCCACACCAGCACCGGGATGTTGCGGATTAACTCCACATAACCGGTTCCGAGCATGCGGCGGTAGCGGCTGCAGCTGGTCCTGAACAGCCCCATGACGGTGCCGATAATCAGGGCCAGTATCGTGGCCCAGAAGCTCAGGCGCAGGGTGACCAGCACCCCCTGGAGAATCAGGCCGGGCACCCATCGGCCGCTCTGTGCATCCAGGCGCAGCAGGTATTGGGGCATGGCCTGCCAGTTCCATCTGTACTGGGCCTGCACGGTGGCCTGGTAGAGCAGCCACACCACTGCGGCCCCGATCCCGGCCAGCAGGATCAGGTCCGTGGTGGTGATTCTGATCTTTTTTCCGATCACTGAATCTGAGATTCCCAGTCTTTGGTTTCAAACCAGTAGGTTTTGCGCGCTTTCAGCCAACCCTCGGCATCCACGTAGCCGATCCAGTTGTTGAAATAATTCAAGGTGTCCACATCACCTTTTTGCACGGCAAAGCCAATGGGCTCCCTCGTAAACGTCCCGTCAATGGGCAGAAAGAGCTTGTCCGGGTACTTGATGGCCTGAAAGGCGGGTGTGGGGGCCGAACCGACCACGGCATGTGCGCGCCCGTTGATCACTTCCTGGTAAGCCTGGGCCTCGTCGTCGAACATGCGGATTTCCGCGTTGGGCAGGTATTTTTTGGCGGCTGTGACTGCGGTGGAACCCAGGCGGGCCGCGATGGTGACACCAGGCTTGTTGAATGCCTCGATGCCGGTCATGCCGGCGGCCATCTTCTTGCTGGCCACCATGGACATGCCCGTATAATCGTAGGGGGCGGTGAAATTCACCTTCAGGTTCCGGCTGGGCAGGATGCCCATGCCGCCGATAATGACGTCGAACTTGCCGGTGAGCAGCGCCGGGATGACACCGGACCACTTGGTGGGAACGAACTCCACCTTGACGCCCATGTCTTCGGCCAGGCGTGTGGCCACGTCGATTTCAAAACCGATCAGCTTGCCGGTTTTGTCCTTCATGGCCCAGGGCACGAACGTGGACATGCCCACCCGCAGCACCCCGCGCTGGATCACCTGCTCTACGACACTGTCCTGGCTGTCGGCGGCTATTGCGCCAGGTATGCCGGCCAGGGAGAAAACCAGTATGGCCAGGAAAAAAATACGGGTCATGCGTGTCATGATTTTCATACAACCTCTCCTTTCCTTGATTAAAATGATTTTTATCATCACGCCAAACCATCTTGGCCTGTCCGCGCCAGCCGTTTTTCCATAGCCTGGGTGGCCAGTGACAAGGACAGGGTTAATATCAGGTAGATTGCCGCGATGGTAAACCAGAGTTCAAATACCAGATAGGTCTCAGCGATGATCTCCTGGCCTTTCATGGTCAGATCGTAAATGGCGATGGTGCTCACCAAGGCCGAGTCTTTGATCAAAGAGACGGCCTGGCTCACCAGCGGCGGGGTCATGTGTCGAAGGGCCTGGGGCAGAACCACGTGCCGGTAGGTGCGGTACCGGCCCAGTCCAATGCTTTTGGACGCTTCCCATTGGCCCTGGGGAACAGCAAGGATGCCGGCGCGGATGATTTCTGAGGCATATGCCCCTTCAAACAGGCTTAATGCCAGAACAGCCGATGCAAAACGGCTGAGATCCACCATGGGCGAAAACACGAAGTAGATAAAAAACAACTGCACCAGCAGGGGGGTGTTGCGGATCAACTCCAGATAGGCCCGGGCGATTGCTCGTGCAGCAAAAGACCTGGATAATCGGCAGACCGCCGTAATCAGGCCGAGCAGGCTGGAGAGCACCAGCGAAACGGCAGAAACCTTAAGCGTCACCACCACCCCCTCAAGCAGGGGGCCGGCCAGAAAATGGCCTTCCGAGAAGCTATACAGATACTGGGGTACCCGATACCATTGCCAATTGTACCCCAGTCCCGTGCCGCTTGCAAAGACGAACCAGACGATCAGGCCGGCGGTGGCAATTACCCGAAACCAGTCGAAGGCGATTCTCTTCCAGTTGGGTCGGGCGCTGTCGCCTGGTATAAGGTAATCACAAGCGTTCATGGATAAATCAGAAACTCAATGCGTCGAATGGGTGATGGCTGTCGAGGCGGTCGCTGACCGCTTTCTGGCTTTTGTCTCTTCTCACCACGAAATACCCAGCGGTGTGAGTTGGCTTAGAATAATTTGCCTACTAACATGCGCCATTTTGCACAAAATGCAAGTTTTTGTGAGTGACGGGTTATGATTAAATGCCAAAAAAGTAACAACTGCCCGCATCTTGAAGAATCTGTTTCATGTATTATTTTTTATTGGTACATAATTGTATCGTTTTACAGTATGCGGACATTGAGGCTGTCAATTTGGCCGAAAGCGCTTCGACAATGCAGCCCTATTACCGTGCTGAATGGTCCGTAACCGTCCTTAAATTAAAAGGATCTAATGGTTTTATGATTGGTTTGACCTGCGGGCGGTTTTGGCATGTTTCTGGCTTTGTATTAGCCGAACAGATTCAGAATCACAACCGTTAATCCCACCGGCCGGGTGCCGGAGTATAAAAACTTTCAGGAGTGCCGACATGATGAACCTTGAGGAAATCAAACGCGACTTCGAATTGGTGAATTCCATCGACTGGGAAATGACCCCGGAAGAGGCCGTTCGCCTTTATCTGGAATGGGGCAACAATTGGGCCCGTGGAAATTATGTGATTCGCTCGAAGGATGATGTGTCCCACTATTTCGTGATCAATACCTGGAAGGACGAACCGGTGATCTACTTTATCCGCCGAAACAGTGACGAAGCGGTGGAACTGGCGGAGATCAAGATGCCCGGAGACCTTAAAAAACGCTACCTGCACTCCCAAGGCAGACACAAAGGCGTGTGGGCCATCGAAGGCGAAGTCAAATCATGGCTCAAGCGAAAGCTCGATGTGCATTAACAAAGGTGTTAAAAGCGTTGGGATTTCAGGCAGGACAACTTAAAATTCGCCGAAAAAGCGCGTTCTGTGGGTATTAAGCGGCCAGGTTTGAGCTGAACCACTATAGCGAGCGCATTCCCCTCCGCTTGTTGGCGCGAAGCAAAAATCCCGATTATCGGGGCGGCGGGGTTAGCGAGCGAACTGCAAATCGATTTTCATCCTTACGGTGCTGCGCAGCACTGCCGTTACAGGCAGAACATTCCCCGCGGCTTGCCGCGGGGAATGTTCAAATTCTTTTTTTTGGAGATATGTACAAATGGTGATCACGTCCATTTTCTAATCCCATCTGTACCATGCTTGGGTAAACTTTTTGGTCTCCTACATTTGCTATCGGCATTCATGTGTTCTACTATTTTAAAT
>NZ_JASJGN010000136.1:0-4809 GCF_033791525.1 Desulfosarcina sp. | reverse complement strand
CCTCCCCGGGATGATATAGGGAATCATGGATAGATCGGGAAAGGCCGCAGCCACCGGTGCCAGGTACTCTTTTCTGATCTCCAGCGAACTGGGACCGTTATAGTAAGGGTCCACTAAAAGCACCGCATCGACTCCCGCTTCGGCGGCATGGCGCGTGGCGGACAGGGCCTCTTTGGTGTTGTTGCTGCCTGCCCCGGCGATGCAAAGGCATTTACCCTTGGCATGTTGTGAAATGATTTGAACCACCCGGTGGTGCTCTTGCCAGGCAAGCGTGGGGCTTTCACCGGTGGTGCCCACGGCCAGAAGACCGGTAATGCCGTTTTGAATCTGAAAATCGGCCAGACGGGTAAGCCCCGTTTCATCGACTGCCGCGCCGTCGAAAGGCGTCACCATCGCAGTATAACATCCTGAATTCATGCTGCCTCCTGAAAATGTCACGTTGTTTAAAAAAAATAAGGAAGTTGGGGTTTTATGTCAAGGGAAAAGCGGGGCCACCGCGATTATTTTCCTTGACACGGAAAGGCAGTCACGTTACCCAATCTGATTTGAACCCTCCCCGCGGCAAGCTGCGGGGAATCTTCACCGTAGGGATGAAAGTCTATTTTCAGTTCGCTCGCTAACCCCGCCGCAAGCGGCGAGGAATACGCTCGCTATCGCGGTTCAAGAGAAAACACTATCGGTGAAGCCACCGGAAAAGGAAGAGACCATGGAAAAAGCACCCAACGCCGACGCGTATATTTACCAGCAAAAAAATGCCCTCGCCGCCAACCCCGACTGCGGCACCACTCACTACAACCTGGGCGTTGCCCTGCTGGGCCAGGGAAAAATCGAAGAGGCCGAAAAATCATTGTATGCTGCTATCGAGTGCAGCCCCGGCCTGGCCGAAGCCTATGTTCAGGTTGGCGGCATTTGCCTGAAACGCGGAGATATGGATGGCTGCCTGGACTGGAACCAACGGGGCGTCAAAGCCAAGCCCGGTTTTTCCGAGGGGTGGGGAAACATCGGTTTTGTCCTGCTTCAGCGCGGTGACATAGCGGGCGCCATCAAAGCCCTGGAAAAGGCCACCACGTTCAATTTCCGGTTTGTCCAGGCCTTCGCCACCCTGGCCAACGCCTACCTGATGAATGGCCAGGTCAAAGAAAGTATCGAGACCAACCTGAAGGCGTTGAAGCTCTCTCCGGAATTTGCGGTCGCCCACAACAACCTGGCCATCGCCTACCTGGAAGACGGTCAGCCGGCCCTTGCCGTGGAACACGCCGACAAGGCCAGGGAATTGGGCTATGATGTGGCACCTGAAATTCTGAAAGAACTGGAACCCTATCGCGCCTGATCGATCTTCTCGGGTATTCGGACCGGGAAAACCACGGATCCGGATACCCGTTCAAACTCAAACTTTCCGATAGCATCCGCCCCATGCCGACCGTTTCTTATTTCCTGTCCACAATCGATCACCCCTTTGATGAAGATCACGCGTTATGGCATCGTCCGCTGCCTGAAAATCGAATGTCCGCGGTAAAAATTCCCGAATCGGTTGATAGTGCAGCCGTTACTTACGGCAGATATTTTACATCGGTCTCCCAATTTTGCGCGGCCGACGGGTGGTCCAGGATTATAGCGGCCGCCTCCCGCCAATTGGAACAGCCTGTAGTTGAAAAAGACCTGGGGCCCCTGGCTATATTTTTAGAGAAGCACGGCGCATTTTACCACCCGGCCCGCCTCCAGTTAGCGGTCAAGGATCAGAGACTCTTTTTTGTGGTCAACGTGGCGGCATCCGACCACGGGCGCCTGGCCCTGTCCCGCGAGGTAAAGGCGCTGCAACATCTAACCGTCCAGCGGCCCTTTGGCTGGTTTCCCACGGTTTACTGCTTTGTGTCTGATGAACTGCCCATGTTCCTGGGAGACTGGATTGACGGATTCCATGAATTTCACCTGACCAGGCGACCCGGCAGCGACAACCCGGCCATCATCGTCTGGGATGGAGCCGCCTCACCCTGTCTGCTTTCTGAAACACAGGCGGCGGATCTGTACCGGAATATGGCTATGATCCTGACCGCCTGCTACGACCCGATCTCCGCATGCCAGATCTTCCCCTGGCACCATGCCGCCGGCGACTTTGTCGTCCGGGTCGAGGGAGAAGGCGTGTCGGTCAGACTGATCACGGTCAGGGATTATGTTCCCATGTCCGGCTGCACCGCTGAACCGGACGACGAACGCTCGCTTCTGGATGCCCTGGTGGTTTTTTTCATCCACCTGTCCGTGCGCATGCGCCTGGATCGCCTTGACGGGGTATCGGAAGTTGCCTGGGCGTCGGACCGCTGCCTGGCGCCCATAGTCGACGGTTTTTTTCAGGGGTTGGACCTGACCGCCCGGATGAGCGGTTTTCCAGAAACCTTTCCGGGTACCTTTCGCCAATTTTTCAACCATCATGATGGAAAGGATCTGTTGGCAATGGCCCGCCGGATCACCGAGACCGTTTTTGATCTGCGGACAGAAGAACGCCGTCTCATCGACCGCCATCTGGCCCGTCACGTTAACGAAATCAGCCGAGTCTTGACGGCTTGATTACCAGGTCTGCTGATATCACCGAAATGTGACCCCGCAGCATTGATGGATTCGTAAAAAGCCCAATATCTGCGTTACGCTTCATTTCTCGTCACTGCAGCGTACCATAAGTACGCCTCATTCCTCCAAATTCGCAAGCCTTGATCTCGGGCTTTTTACGAATCCGTCTAAAATGAGACTTTTTACGACTTCCTCAGCATTGAATGAAAACGACTGTATGCAATCGCGCAAAACAGGGTTCGACCACCATATGGAGAGGTTTGGACAAGAAGCTTCGCAACATTTTGTATGCACGCCCCACCGCTAACGGCACTGGCTGCTTAGCTGCGCGAAACCAGGCTTTTTTATTGACAAGCCCCATGATTAATTCTATATCTGCTCCTTGCAGTTTTAACGAAGAAAACCACGTGATTTCAATAATCCCGACAATATATGCAGAAAAAATTCGAGAGGAGGTGACCGCAAAACCCCCCGTCGGGGTCGGTTCTATATCTATTGGCAGGTTGGTTTACTATCAATTTAAATGGAGGTAAAAGATGGCAAAGCATGCAACCCCTTTGTTGGACCAGCTTGAGTCCGGGCCGTGGCCGAGCTTCGTGTCAGACCTGAAGCAGGAAGCCGCGAACCGGGCCAAGAACCCGAACAACGTGGAATTCCAGGTCGCCCAGGACTGTGTAGATGACCTTCTGGGTGTATTGGAACTCTCTTTCAAACATGGCATGACCCACTGGAAACACGGCGGAATCGTGGGCGTTTTCGGTTACGGCGGCGGTGTTATCGGCCGCTACTGCGACCAGCCGGAAAAATTTCCCGGCGTGGCCCATTTCCACACCATGCGCGTCGCCCAGCCCGGCGGCAAATACTACACCACCGAGTTCCTGAAAAAAATCTGCGACCTGTGGGAGTTCCGCGGTTCCGGCGTCACCAATATGTATGGCTCCACCGGCGACATCATCCTTATCGGAACATCCACCCCCCAATTGGAAGAGATTTTCTTTGAGCTCTCCCACAACATGAACCAGGACCTGGGCGGCTCCGGCTCCAACCTGAGAACCCCGGCCGACTGTATCGGCTCTTCGCGTTGTGAATACTCCTGCTACGACACCCAGGCGCTGTGCTACACCTTGACCCAGGAGTACCAGGACGAACTGCACCGTCCGGCCTTCCCCTACAAGTTCAAATTCAAATTCGACGGCTGCCCCAACTGCTGCGTGGCCTCCATCGCCCGTTCGGACATCGCCTTCATCGGTACCTGGAAAGACGACATCAAGATCGACCAGGAAGCCGTTGCCGGATACATCGGCGGTGAGTTCCCAGCTAACGGCGGCGCCCATAGCGGACGCGACTGGGGAAAATTCGACATCGAAAAAGAGGTCATCGGCCTTTGCCCCACCGAATGCATGTGGATGGACGGCGGCAAGCTGAAGATCGATAATAGAGAGTGCACCCGCTGCATGCACTGCATCAACGTCATGCCCCGCGCCCTGCACGTGGGTGATGACCGAGGATGCTCCATGCTGGTCGGCGCCAAGGCCCCTATCCTCGACGGCGCCCAGATGGGTTCCCTGCTGGTGCCTTTCATCAAGATCGAAGAACCCTACGACGAGATCAAGGAAGTCATCGAAGGCATCTGGGATTGGTGGATGGAAGAAGGCAAGAACCGCGAACGTCTCGGTGAGCTGATTAAACGCCAGGGATTCCAGAAACTGCTCGAAGCCACCAATATCAAAGCAGTGGCCCAGCATGTTCAGGAACCGCGCCACAACCCCTACATCTTCTGGAAAGAGGAAGAGGTTGAAGGCGGCTGGACCCGTGACGTTGACGCATTCAGAAAAGACCACCAGAGATAAAGGGGAGGAATCACAATGGCATTTATTTCTTCAGGATACAATCCCGACAAACCGATGACAGATCGGATCACCGACATCGGTCCGCAAAAATACGATCTTTTTTACCCGCCGGTCGTTGCCAAAAACAAGGGCAAATGGCTTTATCACGAAATCATCAAACCCGGCGTGCTGGTGCACGTGGCCGAAAGCGGCGACGAGTGCTACACCGTGCGCGTGGGCGGCGCCCGCCTGATGAGCGTGACCCACATCCGCGAGATCTGTGAAATCGCCGACAAGCACTGCGACGGCCACCTGCGCTTCACCACGCGCAACAACATCGAGTTTATGGTGGACAGCAAGGCTAAGGTCGACCCCCTGGTTAAGGATCTGGAAAGCCGCAAGTTTGACGGCGGCAGCG
>NZ_JASJGN010000135.1:0-4540 GCF_033791525.1 Desulfosarcina sp. | reverse complement strand
CCGCTGCCGCTGTTCATCCATCTGCTCCATTTCAGCGAACCGGGTCTCGATGATCTCCTGGCAGGTGCGGATTTTCTGGGAAAGGGGGCCGATCCGGGCACCATCGCCCTGCTCGGATGCCTCGACCATCTCCTGGTTCAACCGGTTGAGCAGGGCCTCATTTTTCTCAATACTATTTTCTGCCGCAGCGATTGCATCTTCCATGGGCTTGAGTACCTTGGATTTCTCGGTGATGATTTCCGATCGCAGGCGCCTGTGTTCTTTCTTGGTGAGACGGGGCAGTTCGGGTGATCGGTCGAGGTCCGAATCATCGATCCGCCGGGTCAGTGCCGCCGTATCCCCCCAGCCGCCCTTTTCCAGGAACTCCTGGTAACTGCCGTGGAACATGCGGGCGCCGACGTCATCGAAGACAATCAACCGGTCAGCCAGGGCGTGCAGAAACATCTCGTTGTGGGTGACCATGACCACCGCGCCGTCGAAATTGTCGATGGCGGCCAGCAGAGCGTCGCAGGCGTCCATGTCCAGATGGTTGGTGGGTTCGTCCAGCATCAGCAGGTTCACCGGGGTGACCAGCAGTTTGCCCAGCATCACCCGGCTTTTCTCACCACCGGAGAGAACGCTGATCTTTTTCAAGGCGTTGTCGCCCTCGAACATCATGGCTCCGCAGATGTTGCGGGCTTTCTGGCGGTCCACGTCCGGCTGGGCGTAGAGGAGCTCCTCCTCCACGGTGCGGCTGTCCACCAGGCTCTGGATGTTGGTCTGTTCGAACACCCCGGACTCGACCTGCGGGTTATAGGTGACCTGGCCCGATGCCGGAACCAGGCTGCCGGCCAGCACTTTGAGCAGTGTGGTCTTGCCCTTGCCGTTTTTGCCCACGACGCAGATCCGCTCCCCGGCCAGAATGGAAAGCTCCAGATCTTCGAACAGCGGCCGCCCCGCCCCCCAGGCAAAGGAGAGATTCTCAACCGTGCACACCTGCTTGGCCTTGAAAGGCTTGCTGCGAAAAGAGAACTCCAGGTTTTTGGCCTGCTCCAGTTTGTCCTTTTTTTCCATCTTGGCCAGGGTCTTGACCCGGGATTGAACCATGTTGGCCAGTCTGGCTTTGGCCCGGAACCGGGAGATGAACAGGCTGATTTCCTTTTCGCGGCGCTCGTCGTTGAGCCGGGTCTTTTCGTAAATCTCCTCATCCTGGGCGATTCGGTCGTAGTACTTTTCCGTATTGCCTTCGATCTTTCTGGCCTTTTTGCGGTGAATACCCACGGTGTGGGTCACCAGCTTGTCCATGAACCCCCGGTCGTGGGTGATCAGTATCAGCTCATGGGGCCATGAGAGCAGAAAATTCTCGATCCAGCGGATGGAGGTGATGTCCAGGTAGTTGGTGGGCTCGTCCAGCAGCAGCAGGTCCGGTTCCGAGACCAACACTTTGGCCAGGTTGAGCCGCACCTGGAAGCCACCGGAAAAATCATGGGGGTTCCTGACCATGTCGCTGTCGGAGAATCCCAGGCCGGCCAGGATTTTCTCCACCTTCCAGTGGTGATCTTTTTCCGATGCGATCAGTCCTTTCATACCCTCGGCCAGCACGGTGGTTTCGGTAAACTGAATATGCTGCTGGACATAACCGATGCGATACCCTTTGGGCATGGTGACGGCGCCGTCATCGCAGCCTTCCTCGCCGACAATGATGCGAAACAGCGTCGACTTGCCGTGGCCGTTGCGGGCCACAAGACCCACCCGTTCTTTTGAGTTGATCTTGAAGCTGACGCCGTCGAAAAGCACCCGGCCGCCAAAGCCCTTGTGTAAATTGTCGATACTAATCATGTTTTATCGCATCGCTGCGGCCTTGGCCTGAACCGCAACCTACCATTTGTGGATCGGCACCGGCACAGGCCTGCTGGTCCGAACCATTACGTCCAACGCAGATACCTGGCTTAGATATTCTACACGGGTGGAGGTATAGATGAAGGCGGTCCAGGTGTCAATGTCAGGACTCGATCTTCAACTGGCGGCGGACCCACAGCCGGCCCAGCCGACCGACCAGGTTGTATAGGTGCCGGCTGTACGGAAGGGTCTTTTCGGCCAGCGGGGGCAGGTAGCACAGGCGGATCAGGCTGGTGTACAGGGCGAGAATATCATCAGCATCAATACGCACGGTGGCACCGGCGCGTTTAAATCCCCACGGATCGGCCATATTTGCGGCTGCCGCGGCCCCATCCCGGATGGTAATTTCGGCCGTTAAGGGGCCATCGGGGCGATAGGGCATCACGGAGACGTTGGTTAGCGATTTGGCGGCAGTTTGTGCCAGACCTTTACGCCATCGATCCGCATCCAGGGTTTCCGGCGAGAGGGTTTTGTCGATGGGAAACGTGTGGATGCCCTCTATCCGTTCACTGGCCTGGGCGCAGGCCACCGGGCAGCCGGAAAAGAACACCACCGGGATGCCATGCATTGCCAGGGAAGCAGCGAACAGTTCCACTTCAGCCAGGGGGCGGCCGGCCACCAACAGGGACGCCAGGCGCGAGGTCAGCGTATGGGCCAGAAATCCGGCGGTGCCCGCTGCCGCGTGCATACCGATCATCATCGCCGCATCGGCATCTCCGGGGTCGCCCAGGCCCGGCACGGGGCCCTGATGGTAGCCGCAGACGATCCGGGCACGACTGTCGATCACCTCCGGCATCAGGTTGTAGCCGGTGCGGTGAAAATCCTTCACCGTTACCCGTTGAACGCCTGCATCGAAAAGACCCTTGACCACGGCATCCACGTCCCGGGACATGGATGCGCAGGCTCTTGCCCAGGGCTTTGTCAGAAACGATGAGGCCCGGTAGCTGCCGCAGCCGCTACTGCCTTCGATGTCGGCCAACACAAGAATGTGGCGGTAAGGGTTTTTATCCAAGAGAGGCTGCATACACCGGAGGAGGTGCCGGCTCTAAATCCAAGCAGTAGCGGGCCCGGCGGTATTCAAGGTCCCGGACCAGGGCTTTTTTGAAACCGGCCGGTCCATGCTGGTCCATCAGCCGGCTGCGATAGGCGGTGATGTCAACGGTTTCCAGGCGCATGCGAAGGGTCTTGAAGATCCTGGGGATGCGCTGGCCGGGTGTCTGCACGTGATGCAGACCTGCGCTGTAGGCGAGCAGCATCCGTCCTTGCGGGATGCTTTGGACGATATCGGCGATGCCGCCCCTTACGGTCATGGCCCGGCCGTATTTGTCCAAGCAGTTGGCCCGCATCATGCGGCCTTCGGGCATGATGATCACCATGGTATCCGGTTTCATCGTGGCAAGGACCTGGTTCCATGTGCGATCGTTTTTGCGGGTGACGGCGACCACGTTTTTTGCCACCATGCGGAAAAAAAATCCCAGGATAGGGCGCTGGGTGGCTTTGTCGGCCACGGGCATGAGGCCCATAAAGGCGATGCGTTTGATGAATTCATTGGGAAATCCGCCGACGAACAGGGGCTCGTAAAGGCTGGTATGGTTGAGAAAGGTTACCAGCCGAAGACGGCGCCATGGATCCGGGGGGGGCGGATGGACCCAGTTGATGTCGAACCGGTAACAGAGGCGGCTAAGCCTTTTAATGGCCCGCAGCATGGCATAGATGCACGCTTCTCGCATGTTGCGCCTCCGGAACAGAAAAAGGAATCGATATTCTATCGATACAGAATTTGATTATTCTAATTTACAACCTGCTGAAAGTATAGATATAATTTTGGAGATTACAAAAGTTTTACAATGTTGGCGGTTACCTAAAAAACCGATATCTGTGTTCCGATTGATCCATCGTCAGTGCGAAGTCAACCTTTCATCTTGTTGCCGGCAAAAAGGTCTTAAAGTTGTGCTCACCACCAAGGTCTTCGGTCATGTCGTCCACGGGCCTACGTTCCTGTTGGAATGATTGTCCTGATTTATGGTTTGACAATAACAGGTTCTGGTATGGAACGGTGCCGTGGTGTTTCTCAATCTATCCAAAATCAGATAGACGTTGTGATATGGTATGGTAATTTTGGAACCACTCTGAAGCGATTTTCTACCAGCGAGAGGTGGCTATCTGTAGGTGCGACTTTTCGGCACTACGTTGGAGAAGCATGTATTTACCCAAATTTATTCGAGCCTGTTTTAGACAGTACTTACATGCAATTTGGAATCGACTATTAAGGTCAGGGGCAAGCCACAATATATTGTATGTGTAATATTTCTATATTATTCCAAGTATATAGCAGTAACATGCACAATTAACCGAATGCATGTTTGTTAAGTCTATCAATACCAATCTGGAACCGAAATGGTCATTAATACCATGCACTACCGATACCCAGATAAAAAAGTGGTATCTTCAGGCCCTAACAAGTGCATAGTTTACCAGATCGAATCATCCGGACGGAATGGTTACGAGCGGCAGCGATTCATTGCCCCCAGTTTCGGTCAACGAAAAAAGGATCATTAAAAAAGCAAGGGTTCGCTTGGATCGAAAGTCTCTTTTGTCTATCCAAAACCAGTGATCTTCATACTTGACCGCTGTAAAGGAGTACTCTGGTTTGTCGATGCCG
>NZ_JASJGN010000134.1:0-11542 GCF_033791525.1 Desulfosarcina sp. | reverse complement strand
CCAAGGGCCGTGTTGAAAAAGGTCAAATAGGTGGGTGCATTGTCCAGAAAACCCGACAGGGCACCGGTGACCCAGAAGTAGTGTACCGGTTCCTTCACCGCAGTGATCAGAAAGGCCAGCTGGCCGTTGGCGCCGGCCTTTAGGATCAGCAGACAGGGGATCATGGTAATAAAGATGCCCACGAACAGGTAGGCCACCTCGATGATGGGAAACCAGGTGAAGTCGTTGTCTTCCCGTATTTCCAGGGAGGTGGTGGCCATGGAGAGAAGACCCATGACGATCAGCAGGCCGTCCCTGACCCAATCCTGGATCCCCCGGTGAACGCCCAGAAAATTGACATGCCCCCAGTCGACCATGCCGCTCATGAGAACGGCGCCGATGATGCCGGCCAGAAAGATGAAATTGTGAACCCCAACCAGCTTCAGCGGTGTTTTCTCGGCTTCGTCTGCCGGGACACGCCCGGTTTCCTTTCGGTAATGGTAAAGATCCAGAAAAAAATAGATCCCCAGCAACAGTCCGGCGACGGTCAGCATGTGGGGCATAATTGCAAATGTCCAGAAAAAGGAGACGCCATGCAAAAACCCCAGAAAGAGCGGTGGATCTCCCAGCGGTGTCAGCGATCCGCCGATGTTGGCCACCAGGAAAATGAAAAAGACCACCATGAAGGTGCGGTTCTTACGGTAATTATTGGCCCGCAGAAATGGCCGGATCAGGAGCATAGCGGCTCCGGTGGTACCCATCCAGGAAGCCAGCAGGGTGCCTATGGTCAGGATGAGCACATTGACCACCGGGGTTCCCCGCAGCGACCCCTTTAAAAGGATGCCACCTGAAACGGTATACAGGGACCACAGCAGAATAATGAAGGGCACATAATCCGCCAGGATAATGTGGATGATTTCATACAGGGCGGTGCCCGTGTATACGTATAGGAACGGGCCGGCCATTGCCGCCGCCCAAAATGCTGACACCTTGCCGAAGTGGTGGTGCCAGAACTCCGGGGCCAGAAGCGGAAACAAGGCGATGGAAAACAGCATGCAGGCGAAGGGGATACAGCTCCACAGCGGCAGGACCGGGCCCAGGTCTTTATGACCGTGGTGGCCTCCCTGGTCTGTCGCCGGGTGGCCCTCTTCCGTAGAATGCTCAGCGGACGATGTTTCGGCAGTTGCCGGATTGCCTTCAAGATGGCTGCCAGGTGGGTGTTGCGGTTCGGAGGCCTGCACCATCGGTGCCTGGACAGTCAGGGTAAGAAAAAGGGCGACGAACCAAAGCGTGAGAATGATCAACCGTCTGCAGGATGTGCTCATGGGCGGTCTGGCCTCCCCGTTGAGAAACAGGGCCAACGCAACGATTGACCCGTGTCGATATAAAAAAGGAGATCGCCGACTAGACCGATAGGAAAACCCAAGGCAGGGTCAGCCAGCTTGTTAAACCATTGCTCAGATCTGCCAGTTATCTAAAGGGAGCGACGTCCTCAGGCAGAAAAGGCCTTGCCCCACTGTTCATGCCGATGTCTGTCCTGTGCGTTTTCCCGTAATTCGATCGCTCCGGCCAGCCGTTAAATCCAACGGACGACCGGGGTTGTCACCCTTTCGAAATATCGTCTAACCATTAGATATGAAATGAAATGAAGGTCTTGCATACTACGGTTTTCGTTTTATTGTCAACTGGTTTGGCCGGTGTGTCGGGCATGGCCGTTAAGGGCCGATCAGGTCGCCGGTGAAAGTTAAAAACAAGGAATCAGATGGCATCAAATGCATCCAATGCCACCTTGATGGATATGGCGAATCCGAGGCCTTCGAACTTACGGGTGAGCTTTTTAAAGGTGTTGATGCCGATAACCCGCCCACTGGCAGTAACCAAGGGCCCCCCGCTGTTACCGGGATAGATCTGGGCATTGGTCTTCACGAATACACCTTCGAAACCGGAAACCACCCCGGCCGTAACCGAGTTTCTTAGCTTTACGGGATTGCCGATGGCATAGACCGCCTCTCCCTGAGCGGAGGCAAAGGGGGTTTCCGGGGTTAAAAACGGAGTCGTGTAACCGTCAACCTTCAGCAGGGCCAGATCGTGCTCTTTGCTGATTTCAACCACATAGGCGTGAAGCGGCCGGTTGTCGGCCAGATAGACGGTAAAATGCCGCTTCAGCCCGGCCAGGCTGGCGTCAACGCGCTGCTGCAGCAGCGTCGCCTGAAAAGCGGATCGCTCCGAGGCCATCTTGTGCCGATGTTCACGTATGGTTTTTTCCCAGCGCTGAAAGCGCTTTAGCCCTTCCTGGTAGCGCGTCTCATTGTATTGCCGGGTGGGTGATTCCGGCTGGCTGTCGATATAGCGCCGGAAGGCATCAATATCGGCACGCGCCTGTTCCAACCGCTGCGTTTCCGTTTCGATCTGTGCGTCGTATCGATCCAGCGCGGCAGCTTTCAATGTGGCCGCTGGATCGTCCGCCGTACCGGGACCCGTGTTCTGACGGATCACATGTTTATTGGTGACAATATAGCCATCATCGGTCACAAAGAACCCGGTACCATACCCGAACGTGGTTTCAATGGCCACCGTGGCCAAGGTGGCCGTTTCAATCTCGTTCATCGGATTCAAGGCGGCGGCCAGCTGCTGTTTAAGATCGGTCTTCACCGCGCCTGTTTCCTGTGCGGCTTCAGCTGATTCGGTCAATTGAGATACGGGGACCTCGCCGGGATTGTCGGTAAAGTGCCAGATCCCGTCCTTTTTGTACTTGTATACGGTGCTGTTGCCTCAGCCGGTGAGGATAACAAAAAGAAGCGCGGTCAGGCCGCAGAAAACCATCGTTTTGAGGCTGCAGTGCATGTTCTCTCCATCGAGGAGGCGGTTATTTATTCCTGATTATGATCTCACGACGGCGGGAACAATTCAAGAAAACCATTATACCATTGAACAATCAGCGCGGTTCATTATACAAAACCGGCTCTTTCCCCCTTTTCCGGAAAAGGATTAAATTGAAGACGATTCACACCTCCGGACTGATCGACATCCATGTGGCCGTATTGCTCTTCGGCCTTGCCGGACTGTTCGGTAAATTTCTGGCGTTGCCCGCGTGGTGCATTGTTCTGGGCCGCACCGGATTCGCCGCGATCGCTTTAGGGGTGGTTCTGCTGCTGACCCAGCCGAACAGGCAGCCAAAAGATGCGAAGACCATCGGGTTGTTTGGCTTGCTGGGGTTGATCCTGGCCGTTCACTGGATCACCTTTTTTCATGCCATCCAGGTTTCCAGCGTGGCGGTGGGCCTGCTGGCCTTTTCCACTTTCCCGATTTTCATCACCTGCTTGGAGCCTTGGTGGTTTAAGGAAAAACGCCGTCCGATGGATATGGTCACAGCCCTTTTGGTCGTGTTGGGGTTGTGCATCATGGTCTACCCGTCACCTTTCGGCGGAGAGGTTTTCTCCGGTGTCTGTTGGGGAACCGTCTCCGGATTTACATTTGCCATCCTCTCTCTGTTGAATCGCAAATGGGTGAAGGAATACCCGCCGGTCGTCATCGCCTTCTACCAGAATGTCGGCGTGACCCTGCTGCTTTTGCCGATGATGGGCTGGATCGATGTACGCATCGATGCCGCTCAATTGGGCATGCTGGTCCTATTGGGAGTGGTCTGCACGGCCCTGTCCCACGCCCTGTTTATTCGCGGGCTGACATTTATCCGCGCCCAACTGGCATCCGTGATCGCCTGTCTCGAGCCCGTATATGGAATCGTCTTCGCCTATTTCCTGCTGCATGAGATACCGTCGGCCCACACCCTTGCCGGAGGCGCTGTGATTTTGATGACCACCCTGTTGGCCATGGTTCGGCGGGCGGCGGTTTGACAACGGTAAAGGATTGTGAAATGCACCAACGGAGTTAACGAATCCATTACTTTTGGAGCGGCTTGTGAAAGAAGATACCAATCCGAACGTCATCGCCGATTTTATTACCGGAGAACGGGTGCCCAATGTGGGGGCTGAAGCCAACCGTCAGCAGGTGGAACGATATCTGATTGAAGTCAAAGGCTACCGGCGAGAAGATGTGATCGTGGATGCCCCGATCGATGTGGAGATCGATGGTGAGGTGTATCGATCAGCGGTGGACCTGATCATTCAAATCGGTAGCAGACCGTTAATGGCCGTTAAATGTGCGGCCGGTTCGCTGGGATCAAGAGAGCGGGAAATCGTTTCGGCGGCAAGACTTTATGGCACGTCTCCGTTACCACTGGCGGTGGTGTCAGACGGATCCGGCGCAACCGTTCTGGATGCGGCGACCGGAAAGAAAACAGGAGACGGACTTGCGGCCATTCCCACCAGAAACGAGGCAGTTATCCTATCACAGGCAGATCCGCTGAACCCGTTAGTACCGGACCGGCTGGCCAGGGAGCGGTTGGTATTTCGGTCCTATGATTCCATGAATGTGAACGTGCGTCGACGTCGCAGCTGATCATCATATTTTGAATCACACCGAGCCTGTTTCAAAACGTTGCCGTTCGTTCAAGATCAAGGCGGAGGATCCTTTCAACTGAAGGAATACATGGAGTATTTCGAGGATTGAAACCGTCGCCCAACGCCGATATTGGCCGAAATGGAGCGTTTTGAAATTGGCTCACCCTTCAAAAACATAATTACGCACGATCTTGTCGGTAAACCGCATCAACGGGCCACGTCGTTCAACCGCATAGCGGCAAAGCCGTTCCCACCACCCGCTTCCCATAAGGGCCTGATGGATCGAATAATCCCGGGTGTCGATAATGCCATTGACCTCGATCTGTTCGATGCCGAAATGTCCGTAAGCCGTGCCCAGCATCATGGCAGCAGCGATCACGTCGATGGCGTGCTCTTTAGCCAGCACCCGGCTATAAAGCTTGGAAAGGGCGACCGGGCGGCTGTCGTACCGCAGGCTTTTGGCAATTCCCACGATTCGTGCCACCGTGAAGCTGTGCAACTCCATCGCACATCCGTATTCCTTTTTCATGACCAGAAACGGGGTATTGTTGGTGACCACCAGCAGGTCCACGTCGTTGGGAAGATGGTCACCAGGGTCACCGGCCAGGTGTCGGGCCATTGAGCCGAACAACAGCAGGGCTTTGGGGTGGTAGGCTTTCAGATCTGCCCTAATCCGCTCGATGGCGAACAGCATTGTTGCCAGATGATGGTCGTTTTCCACCATGCCTCGCAATTGGGAAGAAATTTCAGATTGGCCAATGACTGGATAAATGATTGTAGCGGGAGAGACAGGGAAAGGCAAGACCGCGCCGTCTGCCTGCAAAGTAAGGAAACGGCGCTTCGGGATACATTCAGTAAGGCTGGGTTCTCACAGGCTGTTGAAAAACTATTGCGCTTGGCCATACGGCGTTAAAATTCGACTCAAAATTCTCATTTATCAACCCTAAACTTCGCTTTTTCGCCGATTTTTACCTTGTCTTGCCTTCGCTCATGACGTTTTCAACAGCCTGCTAAAGACCGGCCACCTCTTTAGCACAATGTTTGCAGACCTTGGCGCGTTTTTTGATGATTTCCGCACAAAAGGGGCATTCGCGGGTGTAGAAGCGTTCATGGATTTTGTTTACGGCAGTATCCACCTGTTCCTGCAGGCGCTGGTTGCCGAATTTGAGATTACGGATGGGCTCGATGGCCTCCAATTCACCGATATCGCCGATCATTTCCGCGGCCTTCATACGAACCCGCACCGGTTCAGCCGAATCCATGAGCAGCCTCAGGATCGATACACCGTCCTGGTTCACGTAGCAGTCTGCCAGAATCGAGAATCCTTTTTTAATGTTCTGCTTCAGGACTTCTTCCTGGGCGAGCACCTGATCATCGATCACCTGGCCGGTTGCCCCAACAGGGCTGAATACAGGCATCAGTTCAAACTGCTCGGTACCGGGATAATTCATGCAGCGGTAGGAAGCGTGATGGGCATAGTTTTCCATCAGGTTATCCCATCCCTGGGTGTAAAGGGAGCACTCGTCGTTAAAACACATGAACAGGTAGGGTGTTCCCCAGCCTAAACCGTCGCCGACGTTGATGGACGGCACCTCCCAGATGCTCATCTGGGCATTGCAATGGGGGCAGGCAGGCCGTTCCATGCCCATTATTTTTTCAAGAACTTCTTCTTTGGTTTCAAAAGCCATTTACAAGCCTCCATCAGGTTAGTTCAAAAGATTCAGTCAAGGGGTTCATCCAATGCCTGGCATCAGGCGTTAGCGGTTAATTTAATGCGTGGTTGAGTATTGTCAACTGAGGGTAAAGGCATGCCCATTCCTGTTCAACCGAAAACCGTTCGACGACGCCTTCGGAAAAAATAATTAACAAAAAAGGCTAAAGTTATCCCTGCCGCGTGCCGATAAACAATTCGAGACTTCTACAACCCTTCTGGCTGTGCCGGCAGACCCTCGTCAACCGATGGGGACTGGCCGGGAAATAAGCACATGGGTTACCGTCGGACATGATTAAAAAGGAGAGCCATCATGGAAATCGATACAACCAATCAGGTCCAGGGGCTGAACAGCGCGCAAAAAGTCAGTGACGTCAAGCGGGAAAAAGAAGACGCCCCAGGCCAGCAGACAGCCCAGGCCGAGGAAAGCCCGGATTATCATATTAGCTTGTCCGATACGTCTAAAAAGGCCGTTACCGAATTGCCCCGCTCTCAAGCACCCGGTCAGCGTACCGAAAATACCGACCTTTCCGAGGAAGATGCCGCCCAGGTGGCCCTACATGCCGCCGAGCAGCTGTCGCAGACCAACGCTTCCATTTCCAATCAGGCGATGCAGAAAGCGGTCGATCTGTTCACCTGATAGCAGCAACGCCCATTCAGTATATGCACTAACGCTCACGAAAGCTGATTGAACCCACCCCGCGGCAAGCCGCGGGGAATCTTCTGCCGGTAACGGCAGTTATAGGCAGCGCCGTGATGGACACTATCTAATGAACCGATGAAATAGAAACGGTGCACCGGCAGCGATCCACAATCCCACCAGACTATAACGAGCGAATCGAAACAGCCATGCGGGTTCCATCCCCGCGCAGCCGATCTTCAACCCAGTATAGATAACCAACAGGCCGCCGATACCCGCCAGGTAACGCGCTGAACGATTTGCCAGGCCAGTATTGATTTTAAACCCGATCCAGCAGCGCTCCAGGACAATGCCCAAACTGGTTCCCATCAATGCGGCAGCCGTGCTGATCACATATGGGCCTTGGTCTTTCACCAAAAAAGCGGTCACAACGGTAGCTGCACTTAAAACAGGGATCGATTTCACTGGTGAATGCTTTTCGATCTTCTCAGCGACCGGGCGCTCTGCTTTGAAAAAGGTAAGTACAAGCAATCCGCCAATCATGTATCCCCCGGCCAGGTCCGCAGGGAAATGAACGCCGAGGTATAGCCGCGATAGAGGGATTAAAAAAATCAATCCACCGGCCGTCCAACACAGCCATGTTTTCTTGAATCGGACGGCCAGGTAGCTCCAGACCACCATGGCGCCTTGGGTATGGCCACTGGGAAATCCGTTACCGCCGGCAGCTGCCAGTTGCATCACCGACGGATCCACCATAAAAGGTCGGGGCATGCCGATCAACGCTTTGGCAATGGCGTTTACCGATGCGGAAATCAGAAAAAGGATCGCCAGTCCGGAACCAATACGACGATGGATGCACCAGTATACGAAGGGGAGGAACAGTAGAAAAAACGATTCGTTGCCCAAGGAGGTGATGAGTTTGAATGGCAGGTCGAGTGTCGGGCTGAACTGTTGCAGCCACACAATCAGCGATGTGTCTGATAAAAGCGCCATAATTTTACCTGGCCTGGTATAAGCCGTCATCAAAGAAAACCGGACGGGAATCCTATCCCCGGCCGGCTTTCATCTTGCACACCGATCAGTCGGTTACCACCCCCAGGTCAGGTACTGGTGGATGGAGTCGGCCGCCTTTCGGCCGGCACCCATGGCCAGGATCACCGTAGCGGCGCCGGTCACAATGTCACCACCGGCCCAGACGCCTTTCTTGGTTGTTTTTCCCGTTTCCGGGTCGGCCACGATGTAGCCCCACTTGTTCAACTCCATGTCCGGGGTGGATTGGGTCAGCAGAGGGTTGGCCCCGGAGCCCACCGCAACGATGACCAGGTCGGTGTCCATGTGAAACTCAGAGCCTTTGATGGCGATGGGGCGACGACGGCCAGAGTCGTCGGGTTCGCCAAGCTCCATTTTCAGGCACTCCATGCCGGTGAGCCTGCCCTTCTCGTCACCTTTGAACTTGGTGGGGTTGGTCAGGAGGAAGAATTCAATGCCCTCCTCCTCGGCATGGTGAATTTCAGCGGCCCTGGCCGGCATTTCATCCCGGGATCGGCGATAGACGATCTTGACGCTGTCCGCACCCAACCGCATGGCGGTTCGGGCCGAGTCCATAGCCACGTTGCCGGCACCCAAAACCACCACATTTTTGCCCTTGGGAATCGGGGTGTCCACATCCGGATAGCGATAAGCTTCCATGAGATTGGCCCGGGTGAGGTATTCGTTGGCAGAAAGGATGCCGATAAGATTCTCACCGGGCAGGTTCATGAACCGGGGCAGACCCGCCCCCACACCTAAATAGAGGGCTTCGTATCCGTCTTCAAGCAGTTCGTCCAGGCTGACGGTGCGTCCGACCACGGCGTTCACTTCAAGGTTGACCCCCTGACGTTCCAGGAAATTGATCTCCTGGGCCACGATTGCCTTGGGCAGGCGAAATTCGGGGATACCGTAAACCAGCACGCCGCCGGGCTTGTGAAAGGCCTCCAGAACAGTGACATCGTACCCTTTTTGAATCAGGTCGCCGGCCACGGTGAGGCCGGAGGGGCCGGAACCCACCACAGCCACTTTTTTACCGGTAGGGGGCGCTTGGGGAGGCAAGGCACCCGTACCGTTTTCCCGCTCCCAGTCAGCCACGAAACGCTCCAGGTTGCCAATGGCCACGGATTCACCCCGTTTGCCCACGATGCACTTGCCCTCACACTGGATCTCCTGGGGACAGACCCGGCCGCATACGGCGGGCAGGGCGTTTTTGGTCCAGACGTGCCGAATGGCAGCGGTGAAGTCACCCTGGCTGATCAGGTTGATAAAACCGGGAATGTCCACACTCACCGGACAACCGTCCACACAGCCGGGTTTTTTACACTGGAGACATCGGGAGGCCTCTTCCTGGGCCATGGCGACCGTGTAGCCGGTAGGCACTTCATCGAAATTCCGTCTTCTGATCTCCGGTTTTTGTTCGGGCATCGCCGCCCGGGATGCCTTTTCTTTTTTAGCCGCTTTTTCCGTCATTGATCTCCTCCGTCTAAACAATCGCCGGACACTGCTTTGCCCGCCGGTCTTTCATCGTAAGCTCAGGTTTTCCCAATAGGGGTGAAACGATCTTTTTCTCAGTTGGCTGTTCAGGAAGCATCACGAAGGGTGCAGTAGTCCTCATAGCAGGCCTTCTCATCCTCACAATAAGCTTGCAGGCGTAACATTAACTCATCGAAATTAACCAGGTGGCCATCGAATTCCGGGCCATCCACACAGGCAAATTTGGTTTCACCGCCAACAGTTACGCGGCAGCCCCCACACATGCCGGTGCCGTCAATCATGATGGGATTAAGGCTCACCAGGGTTTTGACTTGGTAAGGTCGAGTGAGGTTGGCCACGGCCCGCATCATGGGAACCGGACCGATGCCGACCACCAGCTTGACGTCTCCGGCTTCCAGCACGTCCTTGAGGACATCGGTAACAAACCCGTGATGCCCGTAGGTACCGTCATCGGTGCAGACCCGCAGGTCATTGGATGCCGACTTCATCTGTGATTCGAGAATCAGCAGGTCTTTGGTCCGCGCACCGATGATGCAGGTGACATCGTTGCCGATCTGTTTCAGGGCGCGGGTGATGGGGTGCAGCACGGCCACACCGGTGCCGCCGCCCACGCAGACCACTTTACCCAGCTTTTCCAAATGGGTCGGCTTACCCAGCGGGCCGATGACGTCCTGGAAGGCATCGCCGACCTTGAGGGTCTTGAACAGGGCCGTCGATTTTCCCACGACCATATATATGATGGTAAGGGTGCCTTTTTCCGGATCCGTGTCAGCCATGGTCAACGGGATGCGCTCCCCGTCTTCATTGGCCTTCAGGATCACGAATTGCCCGGGCTTTGCTTTCCGTGCAATTAAAGGGGCCTCGATCTCATTTAAAATCACGGTCCCTTCGGCCATCTCTTCCCGTTTTACAATCTTGAACATGTGCGTCCTCCAGGTTTTTCGTTTTTGTTGCGGCCGTCCTGCCGCCAAACATATTCTTTATTAATCGGCCGAACTTGGCTAATATACATCCCCGAGTTTTGAAATCAAGCTCAAAACACGAGGCCAATCAATATTTGCCTGATTTTTATGTAACCATTTGTATATATTATATCTATTGACGGTGATAGAAAAGACTATGGATATTTTTGATAGCCACTGCCACTTGGACGACCGATCATTTGAGCCTGATTTTCAGGATGTGCTGCATCGTGCCGCAGCAGCAGAAGTCCATCGGATGATGGTTGTTGGTATCGATCGGCCCACCTCTGACCGGGCCGTAACGCTGGCCAATAGGTATTCGGGCCTTTTTGCTTCGGTGGGGATCCATCCCCATGATGCCCAGTCCTGCACACAAGAGACCCTGACCCATCTCACCGCCCTGGCTTCCGACCCAAAAGTGGTGGCCTGGGGGGAAATTGGCCTGGATTTCAACCGCATGCATTCCCCACGAAAGGACCAGGAACGGTGGCTGATCCGTCAACTGGAGATAGCCGAGACACTGGACCTGCCGTTGATCTTCCACGAGCGGGACAGCCAGGGACGTTTGCTGGAGATCCTCAAGACCACCACCAGCACCTGTCGACCCGCGGTGGTCCACTGTTTCAGCGGAACAGGGGCGGAGCTGGACCGGTACCTGGAAATGGGGTTTTATATCGGGATCACGGGAATCGTCACTGTCAGCAAACGGGGAAAGCCCCTGAGGCAAATGACCCCGTCCATTCCGCCGGATCGGCTTTTGATCGAGACCGATGCACCCTATTTAACGCCCACCCCCCAACGCAACAAGTATCGGCGCAACGAACCGGCATTCGTCCGTGAGGTTCTATTTAAAGTCGCCGAGGTTCGCAAGGAAGATCCGGCAGCGCTGGCAGAACAAATCTGGGACAACACCTGCAGGCTATTTCGCATCAATCCGAAGACAAGCTGAAGTGTTACCCGCGCCCTTACAAGTGCCCATTCAGAAATGGCAGGTTGCGGTTCAGATCAAGGCCGCAGGATTATTGCAACCGCAGGCGTAGCAGCGCTACGTTGAGGATTTCAATAACGCGAGAACGCAGATATGGGTCGCAAGATGCCGTTTCTGGATGGGTACTAGGCGGCCATGAGGTGCTGAACGGCCTTCTCCAGACCGTCGATGGACAGTTCGAACATGGGAAAAATCTGGCGGATCATCATAATGGTGCGGGTGTAGTTCCACATGGCGGCGGATACCGGGTTGAACCAGACGCTGTGGGGAAAAGTATGC
>NZ_JASJGN010000133.1:0-8227 GCF_033791525.1 Desulfosarcina sp. | reverse complement strand
GTTGACCAGTTCCATGACCGCACTGATGACCGTGTTAAAATGAAACCGATCCTCGATATCCTGGGTGACCCGCTTGATGGTCGCATGGGTTTTTCGGTTGAGTTCGCGGAAGGGTCCATTTAACTCCCGGAAGTCACTCGGGCTGGGTTCACCGTCCATCAGCAGCGGCAGCCAGCGTTCGGCCAACCGCCAGACCCGCTGGAGGAAGCGGAAGCTGCCCTCTACCCCCTGTTCGCTCCACTCCAGGTCCCGCTCGGGCGGCGCGGCAAACAGGCAAAAGAGCCGGGTGGTGTCGGCCCCATATTCGTCGAGCAATATGTTGGGGTCGATGACGTTCTTTTTGGATTTGGACATCTTTTCCACCCGCCCGACCGTCACCGGCTGACCGCATTGCAGGCAGGTTCGCCGGTCATCGCCGTCTTCCGCGACCTGTTCGGGAAAAAGGAGGCCATGTTCCTCGCAGGCAGTGGTCTCCTTGCACACCATGCCCTGGGTGAGCAACCGGGTAAAGGGCTCCTTGAATTTCACCAGTCCCAATGATTCGAGCACCCGGGTGAAGTAGCGAGAATAGAGCAGGTGCAAAATCGCGTGTTCCACCCCGCCGATATACTGATCCACCGGCATCCAGTAGTCGACCGCCCGGGTGTCGAACATGGCTGTGTCGCAACGGGGGCTGCAGTAACGCTCGAAATACCATGACGACTCCACGAAGGTGTCCATGGTGTCGGTCTCCCGGCGGGCATCGTCTCGCCCGCACTGGGGGCAGCGGGCCTTGTTAAAGGCCGCTAGCACTGGAAGCGGCGAGCGTCCGCCTTCCAGCAGGTCGGCGTCTTCAGGCAGCACGATAGGCAGGTCCGCCTCGGGTACGGGAACGATGCCGCAGCTGTCGCAGTGAATCATGGGGATAGGCGCGCCCCAGTATCGCTGTCTGGAGATGCCCCAATCCCTCAGGCGGAAGCTGATGGTCTTTTTGCCGATGCCGTTCTGTTCCATGAAGGCGGCGATGGCCTCCATGGCCTCCCGGTTGCCCAAACCGTTGAAATCCCCGGAGTTGACCATGGCACCCTCGCCGGTATAGGCAGCATTCATAGTGCTGCCGTCCAGTTCCTCGTCCTGGAGACTGACCACCACGATAACCGGCAGGCCGTATTTGCGGGCAAAATCGAAATCCCGCTGGTCGTGGGCCGGAACGGACATAACCGCGCCAGTACCGTATTCCATCAGGGCGAAGTTGGCCGTATAGATGGGCATTCGCCTGCCGTTCATGGGGTTGATACAATAAGCGCCGGTAAACACGCCTTCTTTTTCATAGTTTTCGATGGCCTTGGTGGAGCGGTCCTGAAGGGAGATACGCTCGACAAAAGCCGTCACGGAAGCTTCCTGGTCGGTTCCAGCCGACAGCTTGGGAACCAGCGGATGTTCGGGTGCCAGACACATGAAAGTGGCCCCAAAGACCGTGTCCTGGCGTGTGGTGAACACACTGATGGCCGCCTGGCTGTTCTCCACGGGGAACCGGATCTCGGCACCGACACTTTTGCCGATCCAGTTGCGCTGCATGGTGGTCACTTTGTCCGGCCAACCGGGAAGCATGTCGCAATGCACCAACAGGTCTTCGGCAAAGGCGGTAATCTTGAAAAACCACTGCCACAACTTTTTCTGGCGTACCGGTTTGCCGCAGCGCCAGCACAAACCCGCCTCCACCTGCTCGTTGGCCAGCACGGTCTGGCAGGGATCGCACCAGTTCACATAGGATTCTTTGCGGTAGGCCATGCCCCGCTCGGCCATCTTGAGGAAAAGCCACTGCTCCCAGCGGTAGTATTCGGGACGACAGGTGGCCAGTTCCCGGCCCCAGTCATAGGAGAACCCCAGCCTTTTAAGCTGGGCCCGCATGGCGTCAATATTCTCATAGGTCCACTTGGCCGGATGGGTGTCGTTGGCAATGGCCGCATTTTCGGCCGGCATGCCGAAGGCATCCCAGCCCATGGGGTGAAGGACATTGAACCCACGCATCCGCTTGTAGCGGGCCACCACGTCTCCAATGGTGTAATTTCTCACATGTCCCATATGGATTTTGCCTGATGGATAGGGAAACATTTCCAGCAGGTAGTATTTTTTCTGGTCAGTCTCCTCGACGACAGTGAACAGCCGGTCGTCCTGCCAGCGGTTCTGCCACTTGGTTTCGATGGCCTGGGGATCATACCGTGAATCCATGAATCTTCCTATCTTCTTGCGAACATTATTAATTTTGTTAAACTTGCGTGCATCCTCATGCCATAAAGCCAGGTAAATATCAAGAGCCGTTCTGGCCATCCAACGGATCAAAAACACCCTTTTTGCTGGTATTTGCCGGGGTATTTAGACAATCCTGCCGACTAATCGGTCGATCGTTTATCGATTTCGCCGCCCCTCCTTTTTATGGATATCCTCAAAAATCCGTTGACTTGATTGTAACAATTCCTTATTTATACAAATTTGACAATATCAACCAAAAGCGGAAGGAATAGAACCGTCAGCTAATGACTAGTAAAATTCTCATCAATGCAGTCGACCCTGAAGAGGTTCGCCTGGCCATCGTCAAGGACAGCCGCCTGGAAGAATTTCACATCGAAAGCACGGCCTGGGAAATTCTACACAGCAGCATATACAAAGGTGTGATCACCCGCATCGAACCCAGCCTTCAGGCCGTGTTCGTGGACTTCGGTGCCGACCGTCACGGCTTTTTACAGAAGCAGGAGATCCACAGCGACTATTTTCAGGGCCCACCGGCCAACGGCAACACCATCCAGAACCTGGTGAAGCGTGGCCAGGAGTTGATGGTGCAGGTGACCAAGGACCCCATCATGAAAAAAGGAGCCATGCTCACGACTTTCATTTCCTTGCCCGGCCGCTACGCCGTGCTGATGCCGGGAAGCGACAGCCGGGGCATCTCGCGAAAAATTGAAGAGGAAACCGAACGCAATCGGCTAAAGGAAATCGTTGAAAAGTTGGACCTGCCCGATGGCTTCGGCATTATTATCCGCACCGCCGGCCAGGGGTGCACCAAAACCATGCTGGCCAAGGATATCCAATACCTGCTGCGCCTGTGGAAAAGCATCACCGCCCGGGCCGTAAAGGCACAGGCACCCTCTGCCCTGTACAAGGATCGAAACCTGGCCGTCCGCTCCATTCGCGACCACTTTACGCCCGACATCAAAGAAATTCTGATCGACGATGAAGCGGTCCACCAGGAGGTGAAAAGCTTCGTCCAAATCATCGCGCCGAAACAGACCAACATCGTCAAGTTACATAAATCGGACAAACCCCTTTTCACCCGATTCCAGCTGGAAGACCAGATCGCGACCATTTTCGACAACCGGGTTACGCTCAAGTCCGGCGGATCGGTGGTACTGGAGCGCACCGAAGCATTGGTGGCCATCGACGTCAACTCCGGCAAAGGCACCCAGAAAAAAAATGTCGAAGAGACTGCATTGATGACCAACCTGGAAGCCGCGGCCGAGATCGCCCGGCAGCTCAGGATTCGTGACTTGGGGGGCCTCATCGTAGTGGATTTTATCGATATGCGTGAGCAAAAGCACCGCAACCAGGTGGAAAAGACCCTCCGCGCCAGCATGAAACAGGACCGGGCCCGGGTCAAAATTGGTAAAATTTCCAAATTCGGCCTGCTGGAGCTCTCCCGCCAGCGCCTGCGGCCATCCATCGATTTTGGCAGCATGGAAACCTGTTCGCGTTGCGGTGGCAAAGGCCAGGTATCGTCCACGGAATCCCTGGGGCTGAGTTTTTTAAGGAAGCTGAAACTGGATACCCTGAAAGGGGATATCCTGCAGGTTACGGCGCAATTACCTGCCCCGGTGGCAACCTACCTGCTCAATCGCAAACGCAAGGAATTGAGCGACCTGGAGGGCAAACGGGCGATAGGAGTCACCATTATCGCCCGGGATGACATGATCCCCGGCCAGATGGAGGTTGCCTACGATAAAAAAACCAAGGCCGTGGAGACCCCGCCCATATAGGCCTTTACCGCCATTTCAGTCCCACGGTGGATTGCTGTCCACAAGAACCATTTGACGGGGCGGGTGATTTGCAGTATATCAGCGCCACTTTTAACGGTAGCCAAACAAGCGTGACGCCGGTGAACGCGATTTCAATATTACACTGGGGACGCTTGAAATATCTGACAGGAGGTTTTGATACCAATGAATATCGCTTACGCAATGGGAGGAATGGGTGGGGCCAACGGCTCAGGTGGTTCAGGAGGATTCGCGTCGTTTATTCCGCTGATTCTCATGTTTGTCATCTTTTATTTTCTGCTGATCCGTCCCCAACAGAAGAAAACCAAAGAGCACCGGCAGATGGTTGACAATCTGAAAACCGGTGATCGGATTATCACCAGTGGCGGCCTTCACGGCCGGGTCACCGGCGTCTCGGAAAGTGCGCTGACAGTGGAAATCGCTGAAAAAGTTCGCGTGAAAGTCAACCGGGCCAGCGTGACCGCATTGCTGCAGACCACCCCGCCCCCGGCCGCGCCCAAAAAAGAAAAGAAAAACAAAACCGACAGCGGCAAAGCCTAAACCCAAATCGGTTTCTCCTAAAAAGCCCCATTGCCACCGGACCACTAACCCGATTCGACTGCAGCTTCGCCTGCTGTCAGTTCAGAGGTGACACGTCGGCTGGGGCTTTGGCGTGTTTATCGTGAAAGGAACGAAGCGTTGAAGAATCTTTCGTGGAGGCTAATCGTGATTGCGGCGGTCATCATTGCCGCTGTGGTGTATGTGATTCCGACATTTCAACCCGGCGTCTGGCCCCATAATAAAATCAACCTGGGCCTTGATCTTCAGGGCGGCATGCACCTGGTACTGGAGGTTGATGTGGACACGGCCGTTGAAAACACCATCGAACGGGTGGGCCAGGAGATGCGGGATCTGTTGAGAAAAGAACGGATTCGGACCCTAGGCATCGAACGGGTGGAAACCGTCAAGTTGGCCGTTAAAGTAGCCCAAGAGGACAACGTCCAGCGTTTCGAAGAACTGCTGGACGAAGAATTTCGCGATCTTCGGATTGTCGACCGGACCGTCAAGGACGGTGTGCTCAAGATCGTCCTTGACCTTCCCGACCAGGAAGCCGACCATATCCGCAAACTGGCCGTGGGTCAGGCCCTGGAAACCATCCGCAACCGCATTGACCAGTTCGGGGTCAGCGAGCCGGATATCCGCCTTCAGGGAGAAAGACGCATTCTGATCCAGCTACCGGGCATCAAAGACACCCAGCGGGCCAAAGAACTGATCGGCAAGACCGCCCTGCTGGAGTTCAAACTGCTGGACGAGGATCACGACGTAGACGCCGCCCTGAGCGGAAACGTTCCCGCCAGCAGCGAGATCCTTTACGAGACCAAAGAAGACCCGGCCACCCGGCGCGTCCAGAAGATTCCCTATCTGATCAAAAAGCGCACGTCCCTGACCGGAGCGTATCTGACCGATGCCCGGGTGCAGATCGACAGTCAGTACAATGAGCCGTATGTCTCGATCACTTTCGACAAAAAAGGGGCCCGGCTCTTCGAGCGCATTACCGCGGAAAACGTGAAAAAGCGCCTGGCCATCGTGCTGGACAACAACGTCTACTCCGCTCCGGTCATCCAGGACAAAATTGCCGGCGGAGAGGCTCGAATTACGGGAAATTTCACCACCGAAGAAGCCCGGGACCTGGCCATTGTGCTGCGTGCCGGTGCGCTTCCGGCACCCGTCCAGATCCTGGAAGAGCGGACCGTCGGCCCCTCTTTAGGCACCGACTCCATCCAGATGGGCCTGCTTTCCATGTGTGTGGGCGGCATCCTGGTGATCCTGTTCATGGTCGTCTATTACAAAGGATCGGGAATCGTTGCCGATTTCGCCCTGATGCTCAACATCCTGCTCATCGCCGGCGGGTTGGCTGGATTCGGTGCCACGCTCACCCTGCCCGGTATCGCCGGCATCATCCTGACGATCGGCATGGCCGTGGATGCCAACGTGTTGATCTTCGAGCGGATCCGAGAAGAGATGACCCTGGGCAAAACACCCAGGGCCGCCGTGGATGCGGGCTACCAACGGGCAACCCTGACCATTCTGGATGCCAACGTCACCACCCTCATCGCCGCCCTGGTGCTGTTTCAATTCGGCACGGGTCCGGTCAAGGGTTTTGCCGTCACCTTGAGTCTCGGGGTGGTGGCCAGCCTGTTCACCGCGTTGGTGCTGACGCGCGCCATATTCGATTACTTTTTGATCAATCGTAAAGTTCGATCCATCAGCATCTGAGCCGGATGCCCCGGTCCGAGCAGGCAATTAAATCCTGGCCGGCAACGGAAAACCACAATCAAGGACTCGATACATGCAGTTTATCAAACCGGGTATCAACATTAATTTCATTGGGAAACGCAAAATCGCCTTCGTTCTGTCGCTGGCGATGATACTGATCAGCATCGGTTCGCTGCTGGTAAACCGGGGCCCCCGCTACGGGATCGACTTCGCCGGCGGCACCCTGGTCCAGGTCAAATTCGATGCATCCGTCTCCATCGACCAAATCAAATCCGGTCTGGCAACAATGGAACTGGCCGCATCGGCGGTGCAGCAATTTGGCCAGGCGGACGATCATGAATACCTCATTCGCACCGATGCCACTAACCCGGCTATGGAAGGGCTGTCGGAAAAAATCGAAAAGAACCTCATGGAGGCCACCAATGTACCGGTGGAGATCCGTCGAGTTGAAATGGTGGGCCCCCAGGTGGGGCAGGACCTGCGCGAAAAGGCCCTGTTCGCCATGTTTTACGCCCTGCTCTTAATTACCGTTTACATCTCCGGTCGTTTTGAACTGAAATGGGCCATGAGCGGTATCGTAGCGGCCGCCATCATGGGGTCGGTCTACCTGCTATCCCTGTTCCATGTCTCCGTTCCCTTTCTCATGCTGGCCGCCCTGATCGTCTCTTTGGTCATCTTCTGGTTTTTCGAATTCAAGTATGCCATGGGCGCCATCGTCGCCATCATCCACGACGTGACCATCACCGTGGGCATCTTCTCCATCTTCGACAAGGAGTTCACCCTGCCCATCGTGGCAGCGTTGCTGACCATCATCGGCTATTCCCTCAACGACACGATCATCGTCTTCGACCGCATCCGGGAAAACCTGCGCAAGTATCACAAAGAACCCATGACCACGATTTTAAACAAAAGCATCAATGAAACGCTGAGCCGGACCATCCTCACCTCGCTGACCACCCTGATGGTTGTCCTCGCCCTGTTTGTTCTTGGCGGCGGCATCATCCACGATTTCTCCTTTGCCCTCCTGATCGGCGTTTTGGTCGGTACCTATTCGTCAATCTATGTGGCCAGCCCCATCCTGCTGGCCTGGCAGACCCGGAGAAAATAGATGTCTTCATTACGACCCTGGTTCGCCCTAAAAAGCGTGCCAGGAGTCGGCAACCTGTTATTTCGGCGACTGGTGGAACGATTCGGATCGCCGGAAGTCGTGTTTAGCGCAGACGACTCGGCATTGCTGGCGGTTCAAGGGGTCACCTCCCGTCTGATCACAGCCATACGGCGTCACCGGGATACGGATACGGTTGAGCGTGAACTGGAGGCGGTCCAACAAAAGGGATACACCATCGTTACCCAAACCGACCCGCACTATCCCCCGCTGCTGCGCCAGATCCCTGATCCTGCGCCATTTTTATACGTTTACGGGTCGCTGCCGGCCACTGGACTGAACATCGCCGTTGTGGGGTCCCGCAATGCCACCGGTTATGGCATCGCCAGCACGCGACAGCTTTGCATGGATCTTGTCAGGCAGCAGGTGAATATCGTCAGCGGCATGGCCAGGGGGGTGGATACCGCCGCCCATTCAGGCGCCATTGCTGCCGGCGGGGTTACGGTCTCCGTGTTAGGCTCCGGCCTGGATCAGATCTATCCCAAGGAAAATACAGGCCTGTTCCACAAGATCGCGGAAAATGGCGCAGTGGTCACCGAATTTCCCCTCGGCGCCGGTCCCGATGCTCACCATTTTCCGGCCCGCAACCGCATCATCAGCGGTATGTGCCACGGCACGGTGGTGGTGGAGGCCACTGGGCGAAGCGGATCGCTGATCACCGCCCGCCTGGCCGCCGAGCAGAATCGGGAGGTGTTTGCCGTCCCCGGAAACATTCATTCGTTTAAAAGTGTCGGTACCCACACCCTGATCAAGTAGGGCGCAAAACTGGTGGTGCATG
>NZ_JASJGN010000132.1:0-29025 GCF_033791525.1 Desulfosarcina sp. | reverse complement strand
GCCACCACGGTGCCGTGGCAGTGCAGGCAGCCGACCTTGCGCTCGTTGTCGGAGTTCATGCCCTTGTTGAGCCAGGGATCCAGTTTCCAGATGATCTCGATGGTGTTGGAATGCTTGCTCTTGCTATACTGGGTCACCTCATCCGGATGGCACCGGGAGCAGTCCTTGGGGGTGACGATGGCGGCGATGGGAACCTTGTACTTTTCCTCGCCGTAGGGCAGATCGCTGCGGCCGTAGTATTTATCGTGCCCTTTGGCCACATCCTGGTCTCCAGGCTGGGCCAGGTGGCAGTCCAGGCAGGTGATGTTGGCATTGGCGTGGCGGCTGTTGGCCCAGTCGCCGAAGAGGCCGGGGTTGGTCTGCTTGTGGCATTCGATACAGGCCACGGCCTCGGGCGGGACGCTGCGTTCGATGCGGAATTCCTTGACCTTGGCATAGTTGGGCTGAGCCATGGCTGACGGCAGGACACTCCCAAGCACCAGCCCCAAGATCAGAACAGCCGATAAAATGATCCAATTGCATCGCCTCATGGTATTGCTCCTTTTTGGTTAAACGACCTGAAACGGTTAGTGAAAACCGGTGATTTACAGGTTTCTCAGCCCTTTTGCCTGGTATGGCGCCCGGCGGTACTGCTTGTACATGATGCTTACGCTATCGTTATGAACCAGGTCATAGTGGCAGTCGACACACTTTTTCTCATATCCCGGACGGGGGTAGAGCACGGTGCGGTGGGCCAGCATGGCCCCGCGTTTGTGGGGCATGGCCAGGAGGTTGCGATGGCATTTCTGGCACTCGGCATTGTTGAAGGACGCGTAGGCGGCCTCCCGGTTTTTCTGGCGATCGTATTCCTCGCTGGTAAAATGCTTGATCACGTCTTTGAGGCCGTGAACGGTCTTGGCGAAAAAGAAGTCGAAGGTTTTGTGAGGCGCGGGCAGGTGGCAGTCCATGCAGTCGGCTACGAATCCCTGAGGGTTGTTCACATGGGTGGAAGACCGCCAGGCCACCACTGCCGGTTTGATTTCATGGCAGGAGGCGCAGAATTCGGGGGTGGATGTTCTCACCATGGTGTAGTACGTCATGCTGAACAAGGGAAATGCGATCACGATCCCCACACCGACCAGAACGGCTGCGATTATCCATTTTTTCATGCATCAATCCTTGGTATGTTCGGATTTATTCTCCCCGTCATCAGCATCGGCAAAACCTTAAGGATGTCACAGTCGTGACTGCGAGATCGGCCGGACCTTGCCGCATGTGGTGATCAGGAAAAGCATGTGTTCAGTATGAATCGTGCAGAAGAAGCTTTATCAGGACAATCTAATAATTAGTATGAAACCGGGATGGTGTCAACTCTATTGATAGGAGCTTGTAGCGTTTTCTGTGAGATTCTGGGCCCTCCAATGCCGAACCGCTCGATGCGAGTCGACGCGCCTTTGAAGCAAACTGCTAAAATCATTGGAAGTCGGTTTGTCTTGACACCAAGATCGGCCATGTTATTATCCCACATACATCTTGTCTCCAACCCCTTTCCTCAATTCCATGCAAGCATGTCGGTCGGACCTGTTACAACGGGGGGTATCACTTCTGCGAATCGAAAAAGGAGGATCCATGGCCAAACCTGCGAAAAAAGACTCGGCTTCACCAGCCCCGTACCAACCGGTGGACAGCGGGTCTCCACCCGACGGTGAAAACATCGACAAGATCCGGGATATTCTCTTCGGCTCCCAGTCACGTCAGCTTGAGAAAAAACTGAGTGCCGTGGAAGAAAAAATTGACAATGAAATCGGTTTTTTACGCAGTGAGACGAAAAATACTCTCGGGGCCTTGGAACAATTTTTGCGCAAAGAGCTTCAATCCCTGTCCGACCAGTTGAGCAGTGAAAAATCCGAACGGGCCGAATCCGTGGACAGTCTTTCGGGTCGGGTCGCAGATACCCAAAAAGCCGTTGAGAAAAAACTCAGCCAACTCAGCGATAAGGTGGTCAAGGACCAGCGTGATACGCAGGAGCAGATCCTTTTGCAGACCAAGAACCTGCTTGATGAGATGCATGAGAAGAACGATGGGCTCCAGAAACGAATGGACCAATCCATCGAAGCACTGTCACAGGAGAAAACCGATCGTCTGGCCCTGGCCAACCTGATGATGGAAGCCGCCATGCGGCTCAAGGATGAATTTCAACTTCCGGAACCCGAGTAAGGTGCCCCGTGGCCGAGGCTTCCCCCAAAGAGCGAATAAAACTGGCTGCCGGGAATGACGCCGAACAACCGGCGGATGATCTGGAGACCCTTCGCCGCATCATTGTCGGGCCGGAAAAAACGCGGATCCATCACTTGGAAAAGCGGCTGGATGAGTCAGGGACGCGGGCAGATGAGCTGAGCCGTGTCCTTCCCGATGCCATTGTCCGTTGCACCGCCAAAGATCAGAAAATCGCCAGGTCCCTTCAGCCTACCATCGAAGAATCCATCCGGGTTTCCGTCCAGAAAAATCCCGAGGTGCTGGCAGATGCCATCTTCCCGCTGATGGGGCCCGGTATCCGCAAGGCCATCGCATCAACGATCATGGGGATGATCCAATCCTTCAACCAGCTGCTCAACCACAGTTTTTCCATTCAGGGCCTCAAATGGCGGGTGGAGGCCCTTCGAACCCGGAGGCCATACGCTGAGATCCTCCTTTTAAATACTCTGCTATACCAAGTGGAACAGGTGTTCCTCATCCATCGAAAAAACGGCCTGGTCCTTCAGCACGTCGTGGGTCCGTCCGTAAAATTCCAGGATCCGGATCTGGTGTCGGGAATGCTCACGGCCATCGAGGATTTCGTTCGGGACTCCTTTAATGTGGGGTCTGATCAGAGCCTGGACACCCTTCGCATCGGCAGCGAGCGCAGCATTTGGATCGAACAGGGACCCAAGGCCATTATTGCAGTGGTGATACGAGGAACGCCCCCCCTTGAATTGCGTGACCGCATGGCGGACATCCTTGGCGACATCCACCTCACGTTTAACCAAGCACTTGATGAATACGACGGGGATGCCGTTGCCTTCGAGGCTGCCCGTGAAGAACTGAGATCCTGCCTGGGCACTGAATTCAAGGCCTCGGAAAAGAAGACCTCCCCCTTGTTGTGGGTCATTTCGATTGTCCTGCTCGTGGCACTTGCCCTATGGGCTTTCACTTCACTTCGTCTCTACCGGCGCACGGAAGCCTTTCTCGCAGCACTTCGGGCTCAGCCCGGAATCGTGCTTACGGGAACAGAAAGACGCGGGAGCCGGCTTTTGATATTCGGCCTGAAAGATCCCCTGGTCGACGATCCGACCGGACTGTTGTCGTCGCAATATATCCGCGCTGACCGAGTGGACTATCGCTGGCGCCCATACGTCTCCCTTGAGCCGGAGCTGATCATGATGCGCGCGCACAGCATGCTGCAGCCCCCATCCACGGTTACACTGAGCTTGGATAAAGACGTACTCGTGGCCAGCGGGGAAGCCGGACACCCCTGGATTCGGCACTTTTACGAGCTGGGAACGGCCACCGCAGGGATCAGTCGGACCCGGGCGGATAATCTCATCGACACAGACATGCAAGCCCTGCAAGAGATCCGTCAACGGATCGAGGGCGTCCGGATCCTTTTTCCGCTCGGCGCCAGTGCGATTACGTCCGATCAGGAACCGCTGCTAATCCACCTATCCGGTGACATTCATGCGCTGGGGATGCTGTCGAAACAGCTGGATCGTGCACTTGGGATCAGAATCGTCGGCTTCACCGATGCCTCGAGTTCCGAGACGGCCAACCTGAAGCTCAGCCAGGGCCGCGCTGAGGCGGTACGCCGCTTTCTAATTGACAACGGCAAGGTCAACATCGCTATCATGGCTGTCGGGATGGGTTCAACATCTGTGGCGGACGATGGTACCGATGAACACCTTCGAGCCGGGAGCCGGTTCGCCGGCTTTGAACTGGTCAACGATGGTGGTTTCATGCAGGGAAAAGGCCGATGATAAAAAAGAAAATTTGCATGCTGGGTGCCTTTGCCGTTGGAAAAACCAGTCTGGTGCAGCGATATGTCCATAGTTTGTTTTCGGATAAATACCATACCACTGTGGGTGTCAAGATCGATAAAAAGCCCGTCAACATCAACGGGACGCCGGTGGATCTGATCCTCTGGGACATCTATGGCGAAGACGAATTCCAGGCGGTGCGGTCCTCCTATCTGCGGGGGGCGTCCGGATGCCTGCTGGTGGTGGACGGCACCCGGCGATATACTCTGGATACCGCCCATGACCTATTGAAGCGGACGCAAGAGACGGTCGGAAACATACCGGTAGTTTTCGTTTTCAATAAATTCGATCTGATGGACAGCTGGGAGATCGAACCGATTCAGCTCGATGCGCTGGAAAAACAGGGTATGGTGATCGTTCGGACCAGCGCCAAAGAGGCTTCCGGCGTAGAAAAGGCCTTCACCACCCTGGTGGAGATGATGCTGGAGGAATAGACGGTGGACTATCCGGCTCCCATTACCCGCTACCTGCTGAATCGCAATGCTCGAAACCGCCACCTGGCTTATTTTCATCTCGATGCCCATGGCCACATTCTCACGTTCGGCGGCACCCTGGATCACTACCGGATTCCAAAACCCCAAAAAGGCATTCCCATCAGCGACCTGCTGCTCTTCACCGAGGGCATGCTTCCCATAGACGGCAGCCAAATGCTCCTGGAGTGCGTCGCATTACCGGGTGGCCTGACAGTGGATGCCCACTTTTTCAACGCTGACAGCTATCTCTGGCTCCTGCTTCTGGATGCCGGTGAAAAAGCCGAAAACCAGCGTCTGCTGCAGCAGAAAGCCAACGAACTGGTACTGCTTAGAGATGCCCACGCACGGATCCTGGATCAACATCTGGGAAAAGGCATGACCGAGCGGCTGCTGCGTATCGATTTCCAAAAAGGGGGGGAGCGGCGGGTCCTTTCCGCCCTTTTTGCCGACATTCGGGGGTTTACCACCTTCTGCGAACACCGGCCCCCTGCGCAGGTGGTTGACATGCTCAATGCCTACTTGAGTGCCATGATTCAGCCGGTGCTCGGCGGCGGCGGGATTGTCGACAAAATCATAGGTGATGCCGTGATGGCGGTTTTCGGTCTCCTGCCGTCCAACCTGTCCGCCGCAGGCCTGGCAGTTGACGCGGCCAGGGAGATCCTGAAAAGCACCGGTGGCCTGGCTGTCCGCCGGCGAAAAGCGGGTCAGCCGTCTCTGAGTGTGGGTGTGGGGATCGCCACGGGTCCGGTGGTACTGGGTGTTCTGGGCAGCAGGGACCGCCGAACCCTCAGTGTTACCGGGCATTCGGTCAACCTGGCAGCCCGCCTGGAGAGCCGGGCGTCGCCGGGCGAAATCCTGGTTGACGCGGCTACCTTTGATGCATTGAAACGTGACCAGACCGGTTTTACCGCCAGGATCCTGGACCTGAAAGGCCTGGACAGTCCCACAACTGCCTATGGCTGGAGGCCTCACCATGAGCATTGATTGCAGACAAGATCTTTTCAAAGCACTGGAAATGGTGGTTTTGGTTTACCGGGATGATGACCGGTGCAGCCTGTTGGGAGACCTGCCCGGTTGGTTCCGGAAGCTTTGCCCTGACGTTCTGCCCGGCAGCCTGCCGGCCTCGCCGGAAGAGCGGTTCCCCTTTCTGATGAATTTTCTGGTGGATGCCCGTGACTTCTGGGAACTCGGCAAGGGCGGGCGAATCCGGTCGGGGGTATGTGTCCAGACGGCGCCCGATGGCGATGACATGGCCTTTGAAGCCAGTGCTTTACTGCTCAGCGGTCAAAAAATTCTGCTCATCGAATCCTGTGAGTACGATTATTCGGAAAAGCAGTCTCTGATCCAGACCGGTCGGCAGCTGGCCCTGGATCTGCACCAGCACCAGCGGCAGGAACGATTTGATAAGGCCCTTCGGGAAGAACTGGAGGCTCAGGTCAAGCAGCGCACCGGGGCCCTGCTTCAAACCAACCTCCGCCTGAAGGCAGAAATCATGGAGCGGCAAAAGGCCGAAGACTCGCTTCGGGAAAGTGAACGCCGGTTCCGAATGCTCTTCGACAACCTGTTTGATGCCCAATTGCTGATGGATGCCGATGGGTGGATCCAGAACGTCAACCGTGCGGCCTGCCACCTGTTATCCTGTTCCAGGAACAGCCTTTGCGGCCGTCGGGTCACCGACCTTTTCCCCGAGCGTGAGGCCGGCAAGATTCGCAGCGCTTTAGCCAATGCCGTCCGGGATGGCATCGCTTACATAGAGGAATCCGTCATGAACGGGGAAGACCAGTCGTTCATTCAGGTAGAGGGGGGAGGCGTCGGGCTGGACATGGACGGATGCCGCCATGTGGTCTTCAGCCTCCGGGATATCTCCCACCGTAAACAACTTCAGTCTCAACTTCAGCAGGCCCAGAAGATGGAGGCCATGGGCAGCTTGGCAAGCGGTATATCTCATGATTTCAATAATATCCTTTCCGCTATCATTGGATACACCGAAATTGTTCGCATGGATTTGGATGAGCGTTCCCTGGCCTACCGGAACCTGAATCAGGTGCTGGCTGCCGGTAACCGGGCCAAGAAACTCGTGCAGCAGATCCTGACTTTCAGCAGACAGGCCGACACCGTCAACCAACCCGTGAAGGTCAGCGCCATTGTCACCGAGGCGTTAAAACTGATCCAAGCCACGATGCCTTCCGGCATTGACATTCAACCGTATCTTGAGAGCCCGGCCTATGTTCGCTGTGATCCCACGCAGCTCCATCAGATCTGTATCAACCTATTCAGCAATGCCGGGCATGCGATGGAAGAGGACGGCGGGTTACTGGAGGTGCGATTGACGGATATTCGCCTTGATGACGATTTTGCTTCAGCCCATCCCGGGATTAAGCCCGGTCTCCATACCCAGCTTTCGGTCGCTGATACAGGCAAGGGCATTGCCGAATCGGTTTTAGGTAAAATATTTGATCCATTTTTCACCACCAAGGCTGCCGGCAAGGGAACCGGAATGGGGTTGTCTGTGGTTCACGGCATTGTGGCCTCCACTGGCGGGGCGATAACCGTCGAGAATCGGACTGGCGCGGGCTGCTGTTTTATGGTTTACCTGCCGGTAATGACCGGGCCGGTTGCCGAATCCTCCCTGTTACAGCCGGCCATGAAGACCGGGGCCGAGCGTATCCTATTCGTGGATGACGAACAGTTTCAGGTGGATCTGACCACGCAGGTACTCGCTCGGCTGGGGTATAAGATTGTCGCCAAAACCAGCAGCCTCGAGGCCCTGGCGCTCTTTAAGCAAGATCCGGCCGCCTTCGACCTGGTGATTACCGACCTGACCATGCCGCAATTGGCCGGAAAAGCCCTGGCAAAAAAGCTTCATGAATTAAGACCCAACCTGCCCATCATTTTGAGTTCGGGGTTCAGCACCTCCATCAGCGATGAAGACGCTCGGGAAATGGGCTTTTCGGCCTACCTGAAAAAACCGCTGGTGATGAGGGAACTTGCGGTAGCCATACGCAAGGTGTTGGATGGCGCCAAGGCACCGGAAGCCAGCGTCGACCCAATCAACGGCTGAACTGCCGTCCTGTGTGAATAAAGGTGACTTCGTTTTACACGGTTTAGCAGGCTGTTGAAAAACTATTGCGCTTGGCCAACCAGCGTTAAAATTCGACTTAAAATGCTCATTTATCAACCATAAACTGCGCTTTTTTGCCGGATTTTGCCTTGTCTTACCTGCGCTCTTGACGTTTTTTCAACAGCCTGTCAGGGCGCGTCACCCGGCACCTGATTTTTTCTCTTTTTGGGAACCCAGGGTTTTTAGCTGAAGCTCCACCATTTGTTTTTGAGAGTCCTCAACAGCCAGTTTCAATGCCCGGTTCAGATGAAAACCGGCATTTTTCAGATCTCCTTTTTGTCGGTAAAAGCGGCCTAAGTTGTAGTGAGCGCTGAACATATCCCCCAGTCGACCGCTGCTTTCCCCTAAATAATAGTAGGCCTGGGTAAAGCCCTCATTGTAGCGCACCAGATTTTCGAAGGTGTCTATAGCCTCCGCCATTCGACCCAGTTCCATCTGGGTGCGCCCCAGATACAGCTTGCTCTCGGGATCTTTTTCGGAACTGCTGGCGGACAGGGCTTCCATGGCTTTTTCATACTGGCCGTCATGGAAATAGATTATTCCCAGATCCTGGAGCATCGAGGTGGTCATGGCATTGCCTTCGATGGCCCGTTTCATGTGCACGGCCGCGTTGTGCCACTGATCGACCCGGGTCAATGCCAGCGCATATCCATAGTTGGCCAGAGGGCTTTCCGGCGATGCCTCAAGGTCCGTCTTAAACCGTTTCAGGGCCAACTTTTCATCGGTGTAGAGGGCTATCAAGCGGGTGTGTGCCAGATCAAATCCGCCGACTTCCCCAAATTTTTTGACCGATTTCGATCGGTTCTGGTGCAGCCAGTTGTCGATGGTGCTCATTCGCGCCTCGGAAGCCGGATGGGTGGTCAGGTAGGTGGGAATCTGTTCGGACCCGTACCACTGTTTGCTGCGGATTTTCTTCAATGATGTCAGCAATCCCTCTCCGCTGTAGCCGGCCAGGGCGAGATATTCCAGGCCCAGCTGATCCGCCTGCATCTCATTGTCACGGCTGTAGGCCAAGGCGGCGGTCTGGCCGGCGGCCACCGATCCGACGGTCACGGCGCTGGCCGCTGCCCCTGCACCGCCGGCGCCCAGCAACACCCCTGCCACCATGCCGGCCAGCGTGGCCATGCCGATCTTCTTGGAGCTTTCGATACGGTCGGAGATGTGGCGGCAGACCACGTGGGCAATTTCATGGCCGATAATGCCGGCCAGCTCATCTTCGGAATCCAGGGCGGCGAACAGGCCGCTGTTGAAGAATATGTGGCCTGCCGGGGTAGCGAAGGCGTTGTATACATCTTCACGGAGCACGTGAAACTGATAATCAAAAGGCTGGGGCGGTATGGCAGCCAGGATGCGTTTGCCCACCCGGTTGACATAGTCATTGATAACCGGATCCTCGATGAGTGGGAACTGGGCCCTGACCACCGCCATAAACTCCGAGGACATTTCCCTTTCTTCCTGAATGGTGAGGCAGATGCCTTCGGGAACCGTGATGACAATGGTGGAAATGAGAAATGCGGCCATCGTGACAATGGTCAATTTTTTATTTTTTATCGGCATGTTAAAAACCTTTAAATTTTTAACGGCAACGGGTGTTTCGATTGCATTTTAACTTAGCATGGCACATTCTAATATACTTTTCAAACAGCATGTTTTGTGTTAAAGCTGGGCGCCATGGCACAGATCATATGCATCGCTAACCAGAAAGGCGGCGTGGGAAAGACCACAACGGCAGTCAACCTGTCGGCGGCGCTGGCCGTTTCTGAAAAACGGACACTGCTGGTGGACTGCGACCCCCAAGCCAATGCAACCACCGGGGTGGGACTGGAAAAATCCCAACTGGTAAAAACCCTTTATCACGGGATGATCGGCGATGCTGGTGCAGATGCGGTGATCGTCGACAGCCAGATCGAATCCCTCAAGGTCATGCCCTCCCGGGTGGAACTGATCGGCTTCGATGTGGAGATGATGGACCGGCCCCATCGGGAACATGCCTTACGGCGCCTGTTGGCTTCGGTGATTGAAGATTTCGATTATATCCTGATCGACTGCCCCCCATCGTTGAGCTTGCTTACCGTCAATGCCATGACGGCCGCCGATGCCCTGCTTATTCCCCTTCAGTGCGAGTTTTATGCCCTGGAGGGACTCAGCCAACTGGTTCAGACCTTCCAGCGGATCAAGAGCGGTTTGAACCCGGGACTCAGAATCGCCGGTATTTTGCTGACCATGTTCGACCGCCGGACCAATTTGAGTCATCAGGTGGCCGAGGATGCGGAAAACCACTTTAAGGACTTGGTGTTCAAGACGACCATTCCCCGTAATGTCCGCCTGGGGGAGGCACCCAGTTTCGGGCAGCCCATATTGCTTTACGATGCCATGTCTGCCGGGGCTGTCAGCTATTTTTCCCTCGCCAAGGAGATCATGGCCGCCAATCATGCCGGCCGCGCCTGACAGGCTTTCCGGTAACGCTGATTCGCCGGGACCGGTGTTATCGGTTTCGGCCAGCCATTCACAATTCAGGACACCGCATGCCAGATAAGACCAAACAAAGCAGCGTCGGATCCGGCGCCAAGAAGAAACGGAAAATGGCCTTGGGCAGGGGGCTCGATGCACTGATCCCGGATCTGGGAACGATGGAAGGAATTTCCGAATCATCGTCATCGACGCGAAAAGGTTATTTTCTGTGTGAAATCGATATGATTCGGCCGAACCACTTCCAGCCGCGACGTCATTTTGCAGCGGATGAACTGGAAGAACTGGCTGAATCCATCCGCAGCCAGGGCATCATCCAACCGCTGCTGGTGCGCACTGACGATGTGGGTTACGAACTGGTAGCCGGTGAGCGCCGTCTGCGGGCGGCCACCCTGGCCGGCCTGGACCGGGTGCCTGTTTTGGTTAAGGATGTCTCGGATGCCGAGATGCTGGAGATTTCCATCGTAGAGAACATCCAGCGGGAGAACCTGAACCCCATGGAGGAGGCCGAGGCCTACCATCGGCTGATCACCGAGTTCGATCTGACCCAGGATAAGGCTGCCGAGCGGGTGGGAAAGAGCCGCAGCGCCGTGGCCAACTTCCTGCGGCTGCGCCAGCTTCCCGACCCGATCAAGGAGAGCATCATGGAGGGCGCCTTGAGCATGGGCCACGCCCGGGCCCTTCTGGGGGCCGACACGCCGGCCAAACAGCAGACCGCCTGGCGGGAGGTGGTGGCTAAAAAATTGTCGGTGCGCGACACTGAAGCGTTGATCAAACGGATCAACGCGGAAAAGAAACCAGCCCGCACCCCGGAATTGACCTCTGCACAGCGCTATTTCAGGGATGTCTCCGAAGATCTGGCCCGCCATTTTGGCACCCGGGTCCGCATTCAGCGCAAGGGTAAGAAGGGGCGGGTGGAAATCGATTTTTTCAGTGACGACGACCTGGACCGGTTGCTGGGGCTGCTCCGGACAAGTTAATGGCCATGGCTATTCACCTCATCATCGACGGCTACAACCTGATCCGCCAATCCCCGGAACTGTCCGGGATGGATCGGCAGGACCTGCAACTGGGACGTGAAGCATTGGTGGACATGCTGGTGGCCTACAAAAAACTGAAACCGCATAAAATTACAGTGGTCTTCGATGGCACTGCCGAGCCCTCCCTTTACGGTTCCCGGGATCGGGTCAGGGGCATTGCCATCCGCTATTCACAGGGTGGAGAGAGCGCCGATGATGTGATTCGGCGAATGGCCCGCCGGGAAAAGGCCAAAGCCCTGGTGGTCAGCAGCGACCGGGAAGTCATGTCTGCTGCCGAGTCGGCCGGAGCCACCGTATTGGATTCAGCTGCCTTCGAGGAAAAGATTGCCATGGCCCGATACCTGGCAATAAAAGGCGGCGAGGAGACCGTTTCTTCGGGATGGGTGCCCACTACCCGCAAAAAGGGGCCCAGCCGTCGGCTTCCCAAGCGTAAGCGCAGGGCACGTGCGCGGGTTGAAAAACTATAGGCATTGAGATCGCGCATTTGGACGGCGTTATCGGTCGTCGCAGTATTATTATACAGCTTCCTTCCTCTGGCCTTGCCAAAACACGATCTCAATACCTATTTGGTTTTTTTGCGTCCATCAACATTGATGAACTCGTAACAAGTCGCATTTCCGACGGATTCGTAAAAAGCCCGAGATCAAGGCTTGCGGGCCGCGATAGCGAGCTTGAGCGAGCGAACAATAAATCGATCGCCATCCTTTCGGCGAAGATTCATGTTCCATCCTGAGAATACCGCTATCGCGGGTGCCGTAGGCAGTGTACTTACTGGACGCTGCAGTGACGAAGGATGAAGCGTAACGCAGATATCGGGATTCTTTACGAATCCGTCAACATTGGTTCCCGTATTGGAGCCATGGATAATGCGAACTAAGGAATGGGTATGCTTCAAGCGTCTTCACGAAAAACGATCGGTATCATCGACGGTCAGGGCGGTGGCATCGGCAGCACCATCATCAAAAAAATCAAAGCACGGTTCGGCGAGTCCGTGGAGATCCTCGCCTTGGGGACCAACGCCATCGCCACTGCCCAGATGCTCAAGGCCGGAGCCAACCGAGGGGCATCGGGAGAAAACGCAATTGTGCAGACGGTTGCCCGGGTGGATGTGGTGGTCGGGACCCTGGGTATCATGCTGGCCCATGCCATGATGGGTGAAGTGACCCAAAAAATGGCCGAAGCCGTGTCCGGATGTACGGCCACCAAGCTCATCCTGCCCATATCCCAGGAAAATGTCGATTTGATCGGGGTGTCGGACGAACCGCTGCCCCACATGGTGGAAACCCTTGTCATCGATCACCTGAAGCCGCTGCTTTGAGCCCATCATTAATGGCAACTGAAGCTAGCGCCGGATTATAGATGAAGATCGAGATCGCCAAAACCGCCGGTTTCTGCATGGGGGTGAGACGGGCAGTGGAACTGGCCCTGGATGCACCGGGCAAATACGCTGAGCCCATTTACACCTACGGCCCCCTGATCCACAATCCCCAGGTCCTCTCCCTGTTTAAGAAAAAAGGGATCACTGTCCTGAAAACGATTCCGCAACGGGGGACCGGCACCGTTCTGGTGAGGGCACACGGTGTACCCCCCGAGGACAAGCAGCGGCTCAAGGATGCTGGATTTAAGGTGGTGGATGCCACCTGCCCGCGAGTCATCCGCGTACAGACCATCATTCGGGTTCATGCCCGGAAAGGCTTTGCCACCATAATCGTCGGCGACCGGGACCACCCTGAAGTGGTGGGGCTGGTGGGGTATGCCGGACCGTCGGGAAACGTGGTCAGCACCATGGCGGACGTCGCAGCCTTGCCGGCTTTCGACCAGGCCATCATCGTGGCTCAGACCACCCAGAACATGAAGCTTTACGAGCAGGTGAAAGCCTGGGCTGCCGATAACTTCCCCCATTACAAGACCTTTGATACCGTCTGTGATTCGACGGAAAAACGGCAGGCAGAGGTCAAACAGCTGGCTGATCGCGTAGACGCCGTTATCGTCGTGGGGGGAAAGGAGAGCGGTAATACCCGACGACTGGCTGAGATTGCCGGGGAGACCGGCAAGCCGGCCTTCCTCATGGAAACTGAAGCTGAGCTGGAATCCTGCTGCCTGGACAGGGTCGACCGGGTGGGGATTGCCGCCGGGGCGTCAACGCCCAACTGGATCATAAAACGGGTATTCCGGGAACTGGAAAAGCTGCCGGCCAAGCGGCAATCGAGCGTCGTCAGGACCCTTTTCAGCACGATTCAGACCCTCTTGCTGACCAATGTTTACGTGGCCGTGGGTGCCGGATGCCTCTGCTTTGCCTGCACACGGCTGTTGGGGCTGACCACTGCCCTTGCCCCGGTGGCCGTGGCCATGCTTTACGTGCTCTCCATGCATCTGCTCAATCACCTCACCGGCACGGCCGAAGATGAATACAACGATCCGGAGCGGGCCCGGTTTTATGAGCGGCGCCGGCGACTGTTGTCTGTCCTGGCCGTCGCTGCCGGCGGCCTGGGGATCCTGTGTGCATCGGCTATGGGGCCTGCCGCCTTCGCGATCCTGCTGATCATGAGTCTGCTGGGCCTCTCCTACAACCTGTATCTGTTGCCCGACAGCTTAGGGTTCAAGTTTCGGCGGATAAAGGATGTTCCCGGTTCAAAAACATTTCTTATCGCCGTGGCCTGGGGGGTGGTGGTGGCCCTGCTGCCCGGGATCACGGGCAAGGGAACCCTGACGGTCCCTATCGGGGGCGTGTTCGTCTGGGCTACCGCCCTGGTGTTCGCCCGTACCGCCTTTTTTGACCTGTTGGATGTTCAGGGCGATCGCATCATGGGCAAGGAAACCCTGCCGATCCTGCTGGGGAAACGAAAAACAGCGGTTCTGCTGAAAGGAACCTTGGTCGGCTGCATGATTCTGATTGCCGCCGGGTCGGCCATCGGCCTGGTTTCCGGGCTTGGTTTTTTCCTGACCCTATGCCCGGCGGCCATGCTCATGTTGGTCAGTGCCTATGAAAACGGGCAGATGCTGCCCAGCATGCGCCTGGAGTTTCTGGTGGAAAGCCTGCTTTTGTCTTCCGGGGCGATCACCCTGCTGTGGATATGGGCTTTATGAAGTCTAATGTACCCGCGAGATCATCACCATGAAGACCGCGAATCGTGAACTGAAACTTGCCGCTGAATTTATCCGGGACACCGGCTGCAATCTTTTCCTGACCGGCAGAGCCGGAACGGGCAAGACGACCTTTCTCCACACATTAAAAAAAGAGAGTCCCAAACGGCTGGTTGTCACGGCGCCTACCGGTGTTGCCGCCATCAACGCCGGTGGCGTTACCCTTCACTCGTTTTTCCAGCTTCCCTTCGGGCCGTTTCTGCCGGGCAGTGAAACGGTGCGCCACCAGTATCGGTTCAGCAAGGAAAAGATCCACATCATCAGGAACTTAGACCTGCTGGTGATCGATGAGATAAGTATGGTGCGGGCCGACTTGCTGGATGGCGTGGATAGCGTCCTGCGCCGATATCGTCGCGGCAATTTGCCGTTCGGCGGTGTGCAGTTGCTGATGATCGGCGATTTGTTCCAGCTGCCACCGGTGGTAAAGGAAGAGGAGTGGGGACTCTTGCACGCGGCCTATGCGTCACCCTATTTTTTCAGCAGCACCGCCCTGGGCAACACCGAAATGGTGACCATTGAGTTGCAGCATATTTATCGCCAGGCGGACAGCCATTTTATCGACCTGCTCAACCGTGTCCGCGGCAACCGGCTCGACCAGGCCGCGTTAAAGGAACTCAATGCCCGCCATATCGCTGATTTTACACCCACCGCTGGCGACGGTTATATCACACTCGGCACCCATAACCGGATCGCCGATACCATCAATGGTTCCAGACTCGGGGCGCTGCCGCAGCAGGTCCACACGTTCGAGGCCGAAATTGAGGGAGACTTTCCGGAACACACTTACCCGACCGCCGCCACCCTCGATCTGAAGACGGGCGCGCAGGTGATGTTCGTTCGCAATGACAGTTCACCTGAAAAACGCTACTTCAATGGAAAAATCGGTACGATTACGCGGTTCACGGACACGGATATCCGGATACGGTGCCCTGGCGATTCAGAAGAGATCGCGGTCGAGCCGGCAACCTGGGATAACATCGACTATACGCTCGACCAGAAAACACTCGAAATTACTGAAAACAGGATCGGTGCCTTCAGACAATACCCGCTAAGGCTGGCCTGGGCCATCACCATCCACAAGAGCCAGGGGCTTACCTTTGACAGGGCCATCATCGACGCCAAGGCCGCCTTTGCCTATGGACAGGTATACGTGGCACTCAGCCGTTGTCGGACCTTTGAAGGGATGGTGCTCTCCACCCCGCTTTCACTGGCGGCAATCAAAACCGATCCGGCTGTACTCGCTTTCAGCGTGGAGACGAAGCAGAACCTCCCTTCCACGGGTCAACTCAAAGCGGCTAAAATCCGTTACCAGCAGCAGGTGCTGCTGGCGTGTTTTGACTTTCAGCTGTTGCGCGCCTGTTTGCACCGCATGGTATCATTGCTGCTGGAAAACGCTGGGTTGATCCGTGTTTCCGGCGGTGACCCTATCCGCGAACTGCAGAAACAGACCGAGGACGAGGTCTGCACCGTCGGCGATAATTTCCTCCGCCAGCTGCGGGGTCTCTTCTCATCCTCCACGTTGCCGGCGTCCGATGCACTCGTGCTGGAGCGGGTTGCCAAGGCATCGGCATACTTCCAGGAGAAAATTGCAGCGGGGCTTGGTCGTCAGCTTGCCTGTCTGCAAATTGATACGGACAACAAGGCGCTTCGAAAAAAGGTGAACTATGTCCTCAACCGTTTGCAGGAGGAGACCGTGGTCAAACTGGCCGCGGTGCAAAGCTGCGAAGACGGTTTTTCGCCTTCACGCTACTTGCGGGCCGTTTCGGCCGCCGGAATCGACAGTGGGAAGAAAAAGGAGAAAATTGAATCGATCACCTATGGTGAAGCCGATATTGCTCATCCTGAGTTGTTTCAGGCATTGAAAGACTGGCGCAGCCGCAAGGCGGACGAGGAAGGCATTGCCCCTTACCGGGTCCTGCACCAGCGGACCCTGATCCAGATAGCCGTCAACCTGCCTGACACGCCGGCGGCCCTTAAAGGGGTCAAGGGCATCGGTAATCGGTTGATGGAAAGGTACGGGCAGGAGCTTGTCGCCACGGTTGGTGCCTACCGCCGGAAATACCAGATTAAGGCGGTGACCCTGCCTACAGGAGCACCGGAAGCGCCGCCACCCAGGAAGCCAAAGCCAAAAGCACCCCGGATCGACACCCGTCAGATCAGTCTCGAGCTGTTTGAGAAGGGGATGACCCTTGCACAAGTCGCCGAGGAGCGGGGATTGGTGCTTGCCACCATCGAGGGACATATGGCCCATTGGGTGGAAAGCGGAAAAGTCGCCATTGACCTGCTTTTGCCACCCGAAAAGCGGCAAACGATCGAACAGGAACTGTCACGATTGCAGGGAAAACCGTTTGGTCAAATCAAGCACGCCCTGGGCGCTGATGTCTCCTTTGGGGAGATAAAACTGGTGCAGGCGCATCGCAAACACCTCGAGCCTTCCTGATGACAGGTCAGCTCCCTTTCCCAAACGGGCAGTGGGGATAGACGCACGCTTCGCAATCGCGGCAGAGTCCGCCATGCCCGAGAAACGCCAGTTCTTTCTTCCCGATATGCTCACCGGTCAATATTCTGGGAAGAATCAGATCCAGTACGGTGATGCGGTGATGGAGTCCACATGCCGGTACCCCCAACAAAGGAATTTCACGGATGTAAGCGGTCATAAACATGGCGCCGGGCAGGGCCGCCGCACCATAGTGGACCTCTTGGCCTCCTGCCATGGCGATGCCTTTGCGGGTCACATCATCCGGGTCCACACTCATCCCGCCGCTCAGGAGGATCAAATCACAACCGTCGGCCAGGTGGTCTTCGATCGCCGTTCGAATGATTTCAGGGTCATCGGGAACCCATGTCACCCCGGCCACGTCAGACCCGAGCGTCTCGATTTTCTCCCTTAAAATCGGTGCGAATTTGTCTTCGATCAGCCCGTCGAATACTTCACTCCCGGTGACCACCACACCTGCCCGGGCTTTTTTGAGGGCACGTACATTCAAAACCCCTCCATTCCGGCCGGCAATGGCTACGGCCCGCTCGATGGGAGCCCGCTTCATCACAAGGGGAATGGCGCGTGTTGCCGCCACCATCTCGCCTTTTTCCACCAGGGTGTGGTTGTGAATCGTGGCGCACATCACCTCGTCGACCATATTGAAAGCCGCCAGGGCTGCAAAGTCCACGGTACACAATCCGTCATGTTGCGCATGGAGACTGATCTTGCCCTCTTTAGGGGTATCCTCCCAGACGATCCCTTCCCCGGACAGGCTTTTGGCCAGGATCGAAGCGGCCTGGTTCTCGTGGATTTCATCTTCATCGAGATCGATCAGGTAGAGATGATTCTTCCCCAGTTTCTGCAATCGGCAAATATCTTCATCACAGACCGTATGGCCTTTCATGAACGCCGGCCCCTTGAACTCACCTGGCCGAATTTCCGTAATATCGTGGGCCAGTTTAGTCCCCACAGAATCGTTTACCCCGATTTTTTTCAACACAGCCTGGTCTCCTTACTTGATGTCCACCGACGATCCTGCCGGTTCATGTGCAGATTGGGTGCTGGATGGGTTGTCTTGATTTCTGCAGGGTGACCACCCCATATCGTGCCACGCGATGTCCCGGGCATGCGTAAAATAGGATCGGTCGGTGCAAGGCTTACAGACCGGATTGCCCTGCAGGAGAATTTCTCTGGCATCCCGGATCATCTGGCCGCAGCGGCTGCAGGCCACTTTTCGCCGTGTCGGGCCGGGCAAGTCAAATTCATCGATTTTTACGCGGACCTTCTGGACTCGGAACAGGACGCTGTCCGGCATTCGTTTATAAGCGGCAATCTGCCGTTCGGACTTGGTGGCGAATTCGGGTGCGTAAACCTGCGCGAGATCCCTTGACTCCTCCGTGGACAATACCCGGAAGGAATCCCCGGTATCCAGATTCATGAAGGTTGCGGCCATAATGCCATAATCGACAAACTTGAGACTCCGTCGCCCAAGTTTCACGCCAGTGACATGGGCAACGGCATCTGCCGTGCAGCGGTCCATCTCCACATAAACCAGGAGCTTTTTAATCTGATCGATCCGTTTGGGCTGATCCATCCCGATCAATCGACACCCTAAAATCGCCATCCGCACACCCACCACCTGCCCCGGACAGAGGTGCCCGTGTTCGGCGGCACAGGACTCGAGCAATGGTTGGAAGCTGTCCATGATCGATTCTCCTGGATGTTTCGTATCCGGATTTCATGGGGTGGGCGATGACGATGTGTTAGCAATAACATAAACCCGGGTAGATGTACCTGATTTTTTCGATCGACGGGGTAAATTCCAGAAAAGGTTCTTTTTATCTGCTCAGGGGTTAGTTTTTTATCCGTGTTCTGGGCATTTTTCGTCCATCTGGTTATCGTCTTTCAAAATCAAGGACTGCCTGTCCGACCGTTCTGGAACAGCCCATGGATGGACCCACGGATTCTGGCATCGGCCTTCGCAGCGGGCCCGGCACTGATTATGGAACAGCGATTCGGCAGCCAGTGAGATTTATGCTGCCCTGACCTGCCCTGAGATCTTCAGGCCGGTCCGCTGTAATTCCCGCACTTGCACAGGGGGTCTGAATCCGGGATAGCTCTGGATAGAACCTTTAGCACGGGCTTCCTGCCACCCTGAAAACAAAAGGAGCGTTCATGTATCTGCCGAAGGTTTACAAAAACTTTCAGGACCATTTTCCGGAAGTGTTCAAGGATTTTAAGCGACTCGGGATATCCACCAGGCAAGCGGGGGCCCTTGATGAGAAAATCCAGAACCTGGTGAAACTGGGTATTGCCGTGGGCGCCAACTCGCGGGGGGGGGGCATGTCAAATACCCGCAAAGCCATGGCTGCCGGTGCAACGGCCGAAGCGGTCAGGCACGCCGTACTTCTGGCCATGACCACGACCGGATTCCCCAATACGATCGCGGCAATTAGCTGGGTGGAAGAGGTGTTGTCCGGAGCTGAGTACTGACCCGTAGGCAACCCTGATCAACGCTACAGATCCACTTCACCCTCATCCGTTCCTTCCACCACCGGCTCTTTCATAATCAGGCCGATGGCTTCGCGGGCCGTGGCAGCGGCTTCGGGAAAGACATCCACCAGATTGGCGGTGTGGCGCAGGTTGTCGGCGGTGCGCATCATCAGCATCGCCAGGTTGCCTTCGGCCATGCCGTATTCCTTGATGATATTTTCCCACGGATATCCCGATGCCCAGGCATGGGTCATGGCGGCGGGCCGCAGGTAGAACTGGCGCACGTCGAAGCCACGGGATTTCATGTGGCGGGCGAATCCGGTCAGTTTTTTCTGGATGCGTCCCACCGTGCGTTTGAGCCGGTTGGGTACCAGGCGTCCCTCCATTCGGTCATCGGTTTCCCTTTCGTTGACCATGCAGGCGAACACCCCGGCCATCTGGGCCGCATCCCCGTTCGGCAGCAGCCCCTGTCGCAGGCATTCGGCCACGATCAGGGGTTGGTCCACCCGCAGCTGGGATGCCCAGATTCCGTCTCCGGTGAGGCGGTCTTCACCGTCTACAAATCCGGTCTCCTTGAGAAAATCCAGGTGTCGTAGAAAATCTTCCCACAGGACTTCGTGAACATTGGCCATGCGGCTTTTCTGGCGGCTGTCCTCGGCTTTGGTAATCAGCAGCCAGGTGGCGAATGATCGCTTGAGCAGCTCTTCGATCTGGGCCGGGGTGTGGGAGAGCAGCAGGTTGAGGACCATTGAGAAGTTGATGCGGATGCGGCTGACCACCTTTCCCGGCCGGGACGCGAGCAGGCGAGCCACTAATCGCAGGTCCATGTAGCGGCCGGGAACGGCCAGGCCAAAGCCGATCTTGTCCATGCCCCGGCGGCCGGCCCGGCCGGTCATTTGGTGAAGCTGGGTGGCGTCCAGGGGAATGAATTCGGTGCCGTTGAAGCGGTCCGAGTTGAAAAACACCATGGTCCGTGCCGGAAAATTGACACCGGCGGCGACGGTGGAGGTGGCGAAGACGGCGGTCAGCAGGCCTTCGCTCATCAGATGTTCGACCACCAGCTTCCAGCCGGGAAGATGGCCGCTGTGGTGGGCGCCTACGCCGGCCTGCTCCAGATGAATGCGCTGACGATGCTGGGCCAGGTGCGGTGAATTCTCGGTGAGCGTTCGAACCCGATCAAAAATTTGCGCCTTTTTCTCGTCGGTCAGGTGGACGGCCCCATGGCACAGGTTCAGAGCGGCGTCGCAGTCACTGCGGGATTTTAAAAAGAAGATGGCCGGCAGCAGGTCATAGGTTTTGAGCACCCTTAGAATATCGCCAAAGGGGGGAAGGCCGAGGCGTCGGGGCAGTTCCTGTTGCTTTTTCCCACCGGCTATACTCTCAACCTTTTTGTGAAGTGCGTTGGCCCCCCGTGCGCCCTTGACGGTCAGGGGCAGCAGGGTGCCCGATGGATGCAACACCATCGGATAGAGCGGCACGGGCCGCTGGGTTTCGGCCACCACCCGGCAGGGGCGGCCGCGAATGGTCGTCAGCCAGTCGGCGATGGCGCTTGCATTGCCCACCGTTGCCGACAGCATCAGCAGGGGGATGCGCGGGGGCAGGTAGATCATGGTCTCCTCCCACACCACGCCGCGTTCCTCGTCTCCCAGAAAATGGGCCTCGTCGAGCACCACAAGGTCCGTGTTGAGCGAAACGCCCTGGTGCATGGCATCGTAGAGCTGGTTTCTCAGGATTTCGGTGGTGCCGACGATGATGGGCGCATCGGGGCTCTCTTTGCGGTCGCCGGTGAGAATGCCCACATTTTCAGGGCCGAAGATTCCGGAAAACTCGATGAGTTTTGAGTTGGTGAGGGCCTTGAGCGGCGAGGCGTACCACGCCCGCCCGCCCTTTTCAAAGGTGCGCCGGATGGCCTGGACGGCGATCCAGGTTTTGCCGGCGCCGGTGGGGGCGGTCACCAGGCAGTCGGATTCGGCCATGACCGCCACGGCCTCGGTCTGGAACCGGTCCGGCTTGAAGGGCTTGTCCTTTGGAATGCCGATGCCGGAAAAGACGGCTTTGAGCTGTGGATCGGCCCCGGGGGAGAGCTGCGTGCGGCGGTCCGCCCGGCGGTTTTGTCGGTTGCCCGTTGGCTTTCGTCGCGACGGATATCGGCGGCGCCCCTGGGTGGCGCCCTTGGCTGGTTTGTTCATCCGGCTATAGCTTGTCGATGATGCCGGCCACGACCTGCTTGGCCGTGGTTGCCGTGTCATAGGGAGAGGCGCCGGAAAGATCGGCTTCGATGAGTGTGTCGTCGTAAGGAAGAAATCCCAAAAATTCGAAGTCGGGCAGGTGCTTGCGCAAGAATTCCTCATCCTTGGGGCTGCGGATCTTGTTGCCCACCACGGCAACGTGATCCAGCCGGATCTCGGCGGCCAGGCGCCGGATGTGCTCGGCCGTGTCGATGCTGCGGCGACCCGGCTCGACCACCACGATCAGTTTGTCCACGGCCTGGGCCGTGGCCCGCCCCAGGTGTTCGATGCCCGCTTCCATGTCCATGATCACCACTTCGTTGCGTCCCAGCACCACATGAGTCACTAAGGCCTTGAGAAGGGTGGATTCCGGGCACAGGCAGCCGGCGCCGCCCTTTTTTACGCTGCCAAGGCGCATGAGTTTGATGTTGTCCAGCCGGACGGAAAGGGTGTCGGGGATGTCGTCCACCTTGGGGTTCAGTTTGAAGAACCCACCGATGGTGCCGGGCTGGGCGCCGGTGCGCTCGAAAATCAGCTCTTTCATTTCGGCGATGGGGGTGACCTTGTCGGCGTCGGCAATGCCCAGGGCCGCCGCCAGGTTGGCGTCCGGGTCCGCATCGATGGCCAGGACCTTTATGCCCCGGTCGCTCAACGTCCTCGCCAGAAGAGAAGAAAATGTCGTTTTACCCACGCCTCCTTTGCCGCTGACTGCCAGTTTCATTTGCCTAATCCTTTCGTGCACCCGCAGGCGCGTTTATTGTCATGCATGGCCACTAATATAAGACCGGTTGCCGGATCAGCAAGGGGCGGGGTTGACACTTGGCGCATGGAACGCGGGCCGCCGCTGGCGGGCACAAACGCGTCGCTTGAACGCCTGGGACCTGCAGGTCCCGAACCTTGATCTTGACCGGTATCCCTAATTGAGGATATACCCTGTTGAGTATTCTGAAAGATGCCCTTTTGACAGCCTTGTCTCATCGATCTCAAACGATTTCTCCAATTCTCGGAGAGGACGGTTAAATGATCCCGACGACGACCCTGCGACGGTTTATTTTTCTGCTGGCCGCCACATTGGCCCTTCCGGTGGCGGGACTCGCCCAGGATAAATCAGGAGCGGCAGCCAAAAGGCCGCCATCACCGGTGACCGTGCTGTCGGTGGTGGAAAAGCGTGTATCCCGGCAAGTGACTCTGGTGGGCAGTGCAGATGCCGTGGCGACCAGCGTGGTGGCAGCCGAGGCGGGCGGTGTGGTGGCAGTGTTTCCGGCCAAGGAGGGTCGGCGGGTTAAAACGGGCGACCTGCTGGTGCGGTTAAAAACACGGGAGCAGGCCTTGGAACTCAAAGGACGTGTGGCCGAGCGGGAGCGGATCAAGGCCAACCTGGAAAATGCGCAGAAGGAGCTGGAACGGGTGGGGCGCCTGCGGCAGAACAACAGCATTTCCCAGCGTACCTACGATGACGCCCTCTATTCCCACCGAGCCATGTCCCAGGCGCTGCTGGTGGCCGAATCCCAGATCGAGACCCTGGCCTATCGCATCGAACAGAAAACGGTCGTCGCGCCATTTGACGGGTTTGTGGCTGCCGAGCACACCCAGGTCGGACAGTGGATCCAGCCTGGCGGGCCGGTGGTCACGCTGGTGGACATCTCCCGGGTCCGGGTCGTCGTGGATGTTCCCGAACGCTATGCGGTGCAATTGCAACCGGATGGGCGGGTGCAGGTGACGGTGACCAGCCTGGCCGAGGATGGGCGGGAAGGAAAGATCGATGCCATTTTACCCAGAGGGGACGCCATGACCCGGACCTTTCCCGTACGGGTGATTTTGGACAACCCCGGATTCACCATCAAAGCCGGCATGGAGGCGGTGGTCACGTTTGATCTGTCCGAGCGTTTCAGAGCGCTGATGGTCCCCAAGGATGCGGTCGTGACGGCCGGGGATCGATCCATCGTCTACCGGGTGAACGATGGCAAGGCGTTTCCGGTATCGGTGACGATCCAAGGATACCATGACGGTCTGGCTGCCGTTACCGGTGACCTGGCAGCCGGGGACCTGCTGGTGGTTCGGGGCAACGAGCGGCTTATGCCGGGCCAGGAGGTGGCCGTACTTGAGGACAGAGGACTGAGGACAGAGGACTGAGGACTGAGGACTGAGGACTGAGGACTGAGGACTGAACTCAGACTTCGGACTTTGGTCATCCGACCTCTGACCTCGGTCAAGCCGGCCTCCGACATCGGACATCCGATCATGAAGCTAGTCGATCTATCCATTAAAAAACCGGTAACGGTTTCGGTAGGCGCAATCCTGTTGCTGCTCTTCGGTTTCCTGGCACTGCTGCGGATTCCCATTCAGCTGACGCCCAACGTGGATCTGCCGGAAGTTTCCATCCAGACCACCTGGACCGGCGCCAGTCCTGAAGAGGTGGAGCGCGAGGTCACCGAAGTCCAGGAAAAGGAGTTGAAAAGTTTAAACGGCCTCACCGAGATCAAGAGCGAGAGCCAGGACGGCCTGAGCTACATCAGCCTGGAATTCGAGATCGGCACGGATATCGACGAAGCCCTGCTGCGGGTCTCCAACAAGATGGAGCAGGTGAAAAGCTACCCGGACAACGTGGACCGGCCCATCATCAAGTCCGGCGGCCGTTTCGAAAAAGCCATCGCCTGGATGGTGCTCATGGCCGAAGACGGCTATCGGGGAAACCTGGAAGAGGAGTACGATTTTCTCGACGAAGATGTCCAGCCCTGGTTGGAACGGCTTCCCGGCATCTCTTCGGTCAACATCCACGGCGGCAAAAAACGCGAGATGCAGGTGGTGGTGGATGTGGAGGCCATGGCTTCCCGAAGGATCACGGTGCCGGACCTGATCCGCGCCCTGAGGGTGGAGAACAAGACCATCAGCGCCGGCGACTTTGACGAGGGCAAACGCCGGTATATCGCCCGTACCGTGGGTGAGTACCAGAGCCCCGAAGACGTGGCCAACGTGATTATCCGGCGGGTGGAGGGCATCCCCGTGGCGGTCAAAGACGTGGCCACTGTCCGTCTGGGCCATGAAACGCCAGCTGTGGTGGTGCGCCATGACGGCGTGACCACCATTGTCATGAGCGCCGTGCGGGAGCCGGGCACCAACGTGCTGCTGGTCATGGACCGCCTGAAGACCGCCCTGGCCGAACTCAATGGCGGCATCCTCAAAGACCGTCACCTGTCCATCGAACAGGTTTACGACGAGACCACCTACATCTACGACGCCATCAACCTGGTCAAGAAAAACCTGCTGGTGGGATCGATCCTGGCAGTTATGGTGCTGTTGCTGTTTCTGCGCAACATCGCCGGGACAGTGGTGGTCTCCGCCGCCATTCCCGTCAGCGTGGTGGGTACCTTCCTCTTCATGACCCTGGCCGGCCGCAACATCAACGTGGTCAGTCTGGCCGGCCTGAGTTTTGCCGTGGGCATGGTCGTGGACAACTCGATCGTGGTGTTCGAGAATATCTTCCGCCACCGGGAGATGGGCAAAGGCCGTGTCCAGGCCGCCTATGATGGCACCACCGAGGTGTGGGGCGCGGTGCTGGCCAGCACCCTGACCACCATCGCGGTATTTCTGCCCATCGTGTTTGTGGAGGAGGAGGCCGGCCAGCTGTTTCGCGACATCGCCATCGCCATTTCTAGTGCCGTCGCCCTGAGCCTGCTGATTTCCATTACCGGCATTCCCACCCTTTGCGCACTGATCCTGGGCCGTGTGGAGAAAAAAACGCCGGAAAAAAGCAAGCGGATGTTTTCGGCCACCCGGGTGGCCGGCGGGTTTGTCTCGGCCCTGGTCGGATTTGTGGACTGGATGTGCGGCCGGGTGTGGTCGCGCGTTGTGGTTGCCGTCGTCCTGGTGGTCCTGGCCGTGGTGCTGATCGTCAACCTGGTCCCCAAAACCGAGTACCTGCCCACGGGCAACCGCGAACTGCTCTTCGGTATCCTGATTCCGCCGCCTGGGTACAACATCGATGAATTCGCCGCCATCGCCCGAACCGTAGAAGCGGACATCCTGCCCCTGGTAAACCGGGACGGTATCAGCCAAGCGGCCGAGAAGTTGAATCTGCCCACCGTGAAGAATTTTTTTTACGTGGCCTTTCGCCAGCAGATCTTCATGGGTGTGGTTTCCCGGGAGGCCGAGCGCACTGCCGAACTGATCCCCTACGTCTACCGAACGCTGGGAAAAGTTCCCGGTATGATTCCCATCGTCTACCAGGCCGGACTGTTTACCCGGGGACTGGGCAGCGGCCGATCCATCGACATCGACCTCAAGGGCCCGGACCTGCCGCGGCTGATTGCCCTGGGCCGGCAGATCTACGGCATGACGGCAGCCGCCATACCCGGCGCACAGATCCGTCCCATCCCAGGTCTGGACCTGGGAAACCCGGAGCTGCGCATCACGCCCAACCGGGACCGGCTCACCCGGCTGGGTATCAGTACGACCGACCTTGGCACCACCGTGGATGCCCTGGTGGGAGGTGCCAAAGCAGGTGCCTACCGCCTCTACGGTGACGAGATCGACCTGGTGGTCAAAAGCCGGGAGGACCGACTGGCGCGGATCCAGGACCTGGAAGCCTTTCCCGTGGCCTCGCCATTGGGCGGCAAGGTGCTGCTGGGTTCGGTGGCCGACATCCAACTGACCGAGGGCCCCACGCAGATCAACCACATCGACACCCAGCGGGCCATTACCATCCAGGTGAACCCCCCGGCCGACATCTCCCTGGAGGCGGCCATGGAAACCATTGCCCGTCAGGTGATCGAACCCGTCAAGGCCCAGGCCCAGCTGGGTAGCCTCTACCGCATCGATCTGGGCGGTACGGCAGACCAGCTCACCCGCACCCGCGAGGCCCTCGTCTGGAACCTGGTCCTGGCCGTGGCCATTTGCTACCTGCTCATGAGCGCGCTGTTCGAGAACTTTCTCTACCCTCTGATCATCCTGTTCAGCGTCCCCCTGGCCGCTGCCGGTGGGTTCCTGGGGATTTTCCTGGTGAACCGGTTCATAGCGCCCCAACCGCTGGATATTCTAACCATGCTGGGGTTTGTCATCCTGGTGGGCATCGTGGTCAACAACGCTATCCTGATCGTCCACCAGAGCCTCAACAACATTCGGGAGCAGGCCATGGATGTGCGACGGGCCATCACCGAATCGGTGCGTTCGCGCATTCGGCCCATCTACATGAGCAGCATCACCACGGTGTTCGGCATGCTTCCCCTGGTGCTTTTTCCCGGCGCCGGCTCCGAGTTCTACCGGGGGCTGGGCGGCGTGGTTGTCGGCGGTCTGCTGATTTCCACCATATTCACAATTTTTCTCATCCCCGCCATTCTGAGCCTGACCATGGATACGGTGGCGGCCTTGAAGCGGATGTTTCGAAATTCGGAGCATGCTTAACGCCAGTCCCGAAACCTTATGGCAATCGAGAGCCACAGATAGTATACTGAGATATGAACCCTGATAACCAACCGGCCATTCTGGCCCCTGCCGGCAACCGCGCCGCTTTTCTGGCGGCACTGGCTGCCGGAGCCGATGCTGTGTACTGCGGCCTCAAAAGCATGTCGGCGCGCATGGGGGCCAAGAATTTTTCACCCGTGGAGCTGGCTCAGCTGGTCGGGCTGGCCCACGATCGGGGGGTGAAGGTCTACGTCACCATCAATGCCCTGCTCAAACCCGACGAACTCGATCGGACCGGCCAGCTGATTGATGACCTGCAGCGCCATGTACACCCCGATGCCCTGATCGTCCAGGACCTGGGGGTTGTCGCCCTGGCCCGCCAGGCGGGGTTCGATGGTGAAATCCACCTGTCGACCCTGGCCAACGTCAGCTTCCCCAAGGCCCTGGGGTTTATTGCCCAAACCCTTGCGGTCGACCGGGTGGTGGTTCCCAGGGAGCTTTCCATCGACGAAATCAAGGCCATGGCTGGTGCCTGCCCCAAATCCCTGGGCCTGGAATCCTTCATTCACGGTGCCCTTTGCTACGGGGTATCCGGCCGCTGCTATTGGAGCAGTTACATGGGGGGCAAAAGCGGGTTGCGCGGGCGCTGCGTCCAGCCTTGCCGCCGGCACTACCGCCAGGGCGGGAAGGCGGCAAGGGCCTTTTCCTGCCAAGATTTCTCCGTGGACGTGCTGACCAAGATTTTAGGGCAGGTGAAAAAAGTGCTCGCCTGGAAGATCGAGGGCCGCAAAAAAGGGCCGCACTATGTCTATTACACGGTGACCGCCTACCGCATGCTTCGGGATCAGGGCAATGACGCCCGAATAAAGCGCGACGCGCTGGACCTGTTGGCCCAGAGCCTGGGACGGGAAGCCACACACTACCAGTTTTTGCCCCAGCGACCGCAAAAGCCCATCGACACCCGGCGGCAGACCGCCTCTGGCCTGTTCATGGGCAAGGTGCAGGGTCCTGCCAAAAACCCATGGGTGGTGGTCCGGCAGGCTCTGCTGCCTGGAGACGTCCTGAGGGTGGGCTACGAAGACGAGACCGGCCATACCATCTGCCGGGTGAGCCGCCATGTGCCCCAAAAAGGTCGCTATCCCTTGAATTTGGGCGGTAAAAATGCACCCCGGCCCGGTGCACCGGTATTTCTCACCGACCGTCGGGAGAAGGCCCTGGAAGAGATGATGGCCGCTGTGGAGGCCACCGCCCGGCCGCCGGCGCCGATCATCTCCTCCCGCTTCACGGCGAAACTGCCCGGGCCGGCAGGCGACTCCCGCCGTCCCGTGGAGGTCCGCGTGAGTCGGCTGCCGGTCCGGGCGTCGGGCCGCAACCTTGTGGGTATGTGGCTATCGGAAGCGGCCGTGGCGAACATCGGTCGGTCGGCTGCCACCGACCTGTGGATCTGGCTGCCGCCGGTGGTCTGGCCGGACGATGAAGGACGGGTGGCCGGCCTGCTGAGACAGTGCCTTGAAAATGGGGCGCGCCAGTTTGTACTTAACACCCCCTGGCAGATGGCCCTGTTCAACCGCATCGAGGGACTGAGCCTGTGGGCGGGCCCATTCTGCAATACTGCCAATGCCCTCTGCCTGGAGACGCTCAAGACCCTGGGGTTCAGCGGCGCATTTGTCGGCCCGGAACTGGGCGAGACGGATATTCTCACCCTGTGCCGCCAGAGCCCGCTGCCGCTGGGCATCGTCCTTTCCGGTAACTGGCCCCTGTGCATTTCTCGAACGCTATCCGACGACATGCGGCTGCGCGTGCCTTTCGACAGCCCCCGGGGCGAGCAAGCCTGGGTGGACCAACACGGTCCGGACTACTGGATCTTCCCCAACTGGCGGTTGGACATCACTGAAAAGCGAATGGTTCTCCGGCAGGCCGGCATCCGGATGTTCGCCCACCTGGATGAACCGGTGCCGTCCACGGTGACTATCAAAAAACGTCCGGGGTTGTGGAACTGGAAGATTGGATTGCAGTGAGATAGAAGACAGAAATCGGGGACCGCGGACAGAATTCAGAGGATCGAAGACTGAGGGACCCATTCCGAATTGAGGAATTAGAGAAATTAAAGGATTGGAGAATAGTTGGCG
>NZ_JASJGN010000131.1:0-3408 GCF_033791525.1 Desulfosarcina sp. | reverse complement strand
TATCGCTACCACATCCTCAACCGGCCCATCGCCCCGGCCATCGGCCGGCAGTTCGTCTGGCACATCCGCACACCGTTGGACACGGCGGCGATGATGCAGGCCGCCGGAACGCTTCTGGGCGAACACGATTTCAAGGCGTTTGAAGGCGCAGGAAGCCCCAGGGCGCACACCGTTCGAACCATCATCGCCTCGACCGTAAACGCACCCGGAGAGGGCAACCTGACCTATACGATCGCCGCCAACGGGTTCCTGCGTTTCATGGTGCGAAATATCGTGGGGACCCTGGTAGAAGTGGGGTTGGGAAAACGGTCTGTTGCCGACATCCAAAACATTCTGCTGTCCAAAGACCGCTCACAGGCCGGCGCCACGGCACCGGCACAGGGGCTCTTTTTAATGGATGTGGCGTATGACTGACCTGGCCGTTGAACCCACTAATAACAGGCCCATGGAAACAAGGACGGGGCTGACCCCGAAGGTGACCGCCCCGCACGCACTTTAGGCAGATGTATGGATATCTATCAACGGATGATCCTCGTGGACGAATCCAAACCCGGGGCCAATATTTTTTATACCTCTGCTATCCAACAACTGTTTTTTCAGACGGCGTAAAAAGCACCTTGTCCTGAATCAGTTTCAATATGTCCGCCCGTTGCATGCCCATTTCCTCACCGAGAATCAATTCCGCGTGTTCGCCCAGTAACGGCGGCCGACGCCTTACCGACGGCGATGCGTCCGAGAACTTGTATGGGAATCCCAACTGCGGGATTTCCTTTTCGATGGGGTGCGGCATGCTAAACATCATGTCACGGGCCTTGACATGGGGAGATGCGAACACCTCCTCCATATCGAGGATCGGTCCGCATGGGATACCGGCCTCCTCGAAAAGCTGCAACCACTCCCGGCTGGTTTTGGCCCCCATTTTCTCCTCAAAAATCGGCATGATCTCATCACGGTGCCGGACTCGGTCGTTATTAGTGGCAAATCGCGGATCCTCAATCAGGTGCGATAGTCCCAGAAGATGGCAAAACTTAGCATACATGACATCGCTGGTCGCCGCCACCTGAACCCAGCGCCCGTCGGAAGCCATGAACGCCCTGGCCGGTACCCGGTGAATATGGTCCAGCCCCCAACGCTCGGGGGCTTTTCCGGTGGTGAAGTAATCCATGGCCATAGTGGTCAGCCAACTGATCACCCCGTCATACAGTGAGACATCAATATACTGCCCCTTGCCGGTTTCCATGCGATGGATCGTGGCGGCCAAGATGGCGGTGACCGCGTGGGAGGCTGCCGTAAGATCCGTAATCGGCAAACCGATTTTAACGGGCGGGCCATTGCGCTCACCGGTGATGGACATCAAACCGGTCATCCCCTGGATTATGGGATCATAGGCTTTTTTGTCGCGATACGGCCCATCCTGGCCAAAACCGGAAATGGCGCAATAAATGATCTGCGGATTTTCTTTTTTCAGGGTATCGTAATCGATGCCCAGCTTGGCGGCCACACCCGGCGTAAAATTCTCCACGACAACGTCCGCCTCAGCGGCCAGCTTCAAGACGATCTTTTTGGCCTGTGGGTCTTTCAGGTTCAGGGCAATGGATCGTTTGTTGCGATTGAGCGCCAGAAAATAAGCGCTGACCCCGTTTTTCATTATCGGAGGCCAAAAACGACTTTCATCGCCGTTGGGAGGTTCGATTTTAGTGACCTCCGCGCCCAGGTCCCCCAACATCATCGTGGCGAAGGGGCCGGACAACACGCGGGTAAAATCAAGTATTTTCATTTTTTTCAGCAGGGGGTTGCCTTCCATGTTGCCCATCCAATTTAGGGTTGAGGGTAAACTGACGAATGTCCGAAACAACGGGCAATCGAAAGCGTCGCGGGAGGTCCAACCGGCCATTGGAAGTGGCGAGGTTTCCGGTTGCCGCCATCTCTACTCGACCTGGGCCGCCGTGGGCTTTTATTATTTTATAACGCCCATTTCTCTCCAGAATTTTTCCGCCTCGAGATGCAAGGGTGCAGATATGCCGCTAAGCCCGTTTCTTGTTATTTGTGGCCAACCGAAGGGTCCTTATTTACGCAAGCTGAATTTCTTCTTGAATATGGATCTGGCAATCATGTTCTTCTGGGCCTCGGTGGTGCCACCACCGATCTGAAACATGCGCACATCCCTGAACATCCGCTCGAGGGGCAACGATTGTGAATACCCGGCTGCACCGAACATCTGCAGGCTCTCGCTGACCACATGCAGCGCCGCGTGTCCAGTGTAGGCCTTGGCCATGGAAGCTTCATCCATAAGGGGCAACCGGACATTGTTGGGTAGTTCCCTGGCATTACAGGCCGCACGGTAGATCAGCAAACGGGCGGCGTTGAGCTCCGTTTCTCCATCCGCCATCATCCATTGGAGACCTTGAAACTCCGATATCGGACGGCCAAAGGCATGTCTTTTTTTCATATGTTCAATGGCCAGATCATGGGCGCCCTGGGCGATCCCCAAGGCAACCGCGCTGGCACCGACCCGCTGGCCATTGTATCCGTACATCAGTTTTTTAAAGCCTTCGTTGCCATCACCGTTGACGACGACATTGTCGGCAGGCACCACGCAGTTTTTGAATATCAGTTCGGTTTCCGGGATTCCCCTCAACCCCATGGCATTTTCAACGGTCCCAAAGGTAAATCCCGGGGTTCCCTTATCCACCAATATGCCGCCGATGCCCAGGTCGTTGCCATCCTCGATGAACCGGCAGAAGATCAGGTTGGTGACCGATACACCGCCCCCGGTAATCCAGTGTTTGATACCGTTGACCACATAGTTGTCGCCCTGTTTCTCGGCAGTTGAGCTAAGGTCGGTCAATGCGGTTCCGGCTTCCGGTTCGGTCATACCGATGGCCGGTTTGTCCCCTTCCTGCAGGATGCGCCGGGCCACCAGCGAGCGTTGTTCGTCGGTGCCGTAAGCCATGACGCAGCCCAGCGCCCCCATGTTGGTTTCGACGATCGCGCGGGCGGTGACACCGCAGTATTTGGCTGTTGTTTCGATGGCCAGCACTGCGTCGATTAGCGGGCTACCCTGACCGCCGAGGGCTTCGGGAATGGTCATGCCCAATACACCCATTTCCCGAAGCTGGTGGATGTTCTCCCATGGATATTCGTGATTTTCATCCCACCGTGCAGCCTTTTTGGCGAAAACGTTCCTGCCGACATCGTCTAGTGAGGACACGATCTGTTTCTGTTCTTCGGTAAGTTTAAAATCCATCCGTCTAATACTCTCCTTATCTAGTGTCCATCCAGAAATGAGGAATTTTGGTCGAGATCAAGGCATGCGAAAAATTTTACCGCAGGCATATAGTTGATATTCCGAGGATAAAATTTTGAGCATAACGCAGACATCGGGCAAAATAACCGTTTCTGGATGGG
>NZ_JASJGN010000130.1:0-2569 GCF_033791525.1 Desulfosarcina sp. | reverse complement strand
CGTCCTCAGTCTTCCGTCCTCAGAACTCCGTCCTCAGGCAACAGCCGACAGGTCGCCTGGCGGCAGAATCCCGCAATTTCATTACCGTTGCTCTGATGGTCCCGTCGCAGTTGAAAATTAAGCCAGGACGAGGTGTTATTGAGTTCCCACATGCGCGGGGGGACGCACCCGTCACACAGTTCCTTGATTTTTCCATTGGCCGCCAGCCGGTTGTGGGCGCGAAACCAGACACATCGCCGGTCCGGGTTCACTTCGCACCTACCGTGAAGACTGCCGCCGCAGGCGCCGTTGCGGGTATGTTTGGGGCATCCCGATTCGGGACACAGGAACCCCACGTGCTGGATCGCGCAGTCGCCGCATTGCAGACACCCCAGCAGTATCAGCTTGATGGGGTGTTCGGCCAGGTGCATGAACAGCCGCCCACCAATGCCGCTATCCATTGCCTTGCAGAGCGTTCGATACACGGACGCCATCGGTGAATCGAAATTAAAAAACAGGTTATGGGAGTGCTGCATCAGCGAATAAAGCACCCGATCGACCACCGGCACCGACTGGGGCTTCAGACCGAAAACCGGAGACGTGGCCGGATCCGGCGGTGTTTCCCGAAAGGCGTAAAAGCCGTTGGGCTGCGGGTAGTTGAACTGGGGAATAAACGCCTGCCAATCGTCTTTGATCTGCGCCATCCGGTCCAGAATCATCCCCACCGTGGAAAAGTTCCGATGAATGCCGCCGATGTGAATGCCCCGGTACCCCAGACCCTGCAGCACCGCCCCGAGGCGGGCTGCCCGTTCGATAGCCGCGGCTTTTCCCTGTTTCTTGTCTTTCCATTCATCCTGCACCGTGCGGAGGAGCGGGTCGGTGACCACGGCGCCCGGCACCCGGCCCTGGTTCATGATGCGGGCAGCGTTGGGGGTGAGCAGATAAACCGATCCCAAGGTGGGAACCCGCAGGTCCATATACCGCTGGATGCCGATCAGCTCGTGGAACTTGCGGACATCGTAACCCAACTGGGTGATGACGAACTGGGCGCCGGCCGCCACCTTACGGCTCATCTTGGCATACTGGGCCACACCTTCCCCTTCGGTCTGCTTGAATGGCGAAACGGCGCAACCGGTGAAGAAACCGTCAGGGTCGCCGGCGGAATTGACGCGTCTGCTGATCAGCATGATCATGATCTGCAGGTTTACCGAATCCAGGTCGAACACCGGTGCTCCCTGGCCGCCGAAACCCTTGCCGGAATAATCGCCGGTAAGGGCAAGGATGTTTTTCATGCCGATCATGGCCAATTGCAGTGCCCGGCTTTCCATGCCGACGCGGTTCATGTCACGGCAGGTGAAGTGAACGATGACGTCCATGCCGATGGAAAAGATTCGATAGCCGATGGCATCGGGACTCAGCGACGGATTGCCGCCGGGGTTGTCGGTGATGGAGACCGCGGAAACGCGCCCATCGGCAAAGGCGTCCCTGGCAATACCCATGACCGTGTCCACCGACCGTCCGGTGGACTCCCGCCCGGGTACCAGTTCCAGCGTGACGACGAACTGCTTTGGGTCTATTATGTCAGTTTGAAAAACGCGCAGCATGAAAAACCAGACCTCCGTATCTTCAGTCTTACCCCTTGCATCTCACCGGCCGGCAGAGGCCCCGATGACGCCACAGTCTTGAAAAAGGAGCACCCACCGGCAGGATGTCCGCTTCCAGCCGGTCGATGTTCACGTTCACCGATTCGCAGGCGTAATCGGGGTCCCAGGGCTCGATGATCAGGGCGCCTTTTTCAAGGGGCCACAACCGCGGCATGATCGGTGCCGGCCAGGATCGGCTGTTTGTTTCGGCCACCAGGGTGTCCAGATCGGCAAAGGGCAGCAGCTGGTGCAGGGTCACCAGGGTCGGCGGGCTCAGCGGCAGCGTGCCCTGGTCGTTTTCCGTGAGCGCTTTCAGGGGATTGGCCCAGGTGCCATGAACCGTTTCATGGTTGTCCGGCCGGCAGCGCTGATCCTGCCCGACAGGCGCCACAAAAAAATAGGTGTCGAAACGTCGCGGCATCAGTTCCGGCGTGATCCAGTGATGCCATCGCCCCAGCTTGGAGATGGACAGGCCAAGGCCACCATCCTGTATCTGTCGGGTGAACGGCGTGCTGATCTTTGCAACCGGTTCAGGGCCGGAGAATCCTTTCATGGGGCCGGCCAGCAAAAGCCCGGCCTCCTCCCAGGTTTCCCTGATGGCCGCCACGGCATAGGGCAGCATCCGGTCCACATCGCCATCCAGCGTCCGGGCCAATTGATCTTCGGGAAGGTCCACGTGGTTTTTCCAGTAGGCGGCATCCATATCTTCGGCTTCCATGTTGCCGCCGGGAAAAACATAGGTGCCCGGCATAAATTTACTGGCGGCGCTGCGGCGCAACAGATAGACTTCGATCCCCGCTGCTTGCTGACGAGCGAGAATAAGGGTGGCCGAGGGAGATGGCGTCGCGGGATGGCTAAATTGAACGGTCATTTATGTGAAGCGCCCCTCTTTAGCAGCCTGTCAGGTTTCGTTTATCGGTTTACTCATCATGTGTGGCGTCAGCGCC
>NZ_JASJGN010000129.1:0-4673 GCF_033791525.1 Desulfosarcina sp. | reverse complement strand
GATCAATTTCCCGCCTTCGCTCTCTTCAGCTTCAACGCGAATATCCTCAAAATAACCCATTTTGTAGATATTTTTCAAGTCTTTGGAAAGCTCGCCGGCACGCAGCACATCGCCTGTTTTTACCCGGATCACCCGTTCGATGGCATCCGCTTCGATCCTTTTATTGCCTGTGACCCGCACGCCAGTAATGAGTTCTCGACGAAACAGCTGTCTGGCCAGTTTTTCTGCCGATTTCTTGGCGACAGCCCTCAGGTTTTCCATGCCCGAGCCTGACTCATAAACGGAGAACACCGGTTTAGTGCCTACCGTTTCCACCATGTTGATGTCTAAACTGATGTCGTTGCCGATTCGTGTCATGCTTCCCCAGATCACACTGTCTGCCCCGATGTTCAGGCCAAATTGCTTCAAGGTGTCTACATCGGATGTGACCGCTAAAGCGGCGGCGGCTTGCGCCTGATCAATTTCAACAGGAACCGCACCTTCTGTTTGCAAGTGCTCCTTAATGACTTTCGGTATGTCTTCGGTCAGGTAGGAGAGGCTCTGACTGGCATGAATTTCAAAAGGCAACACCAACACATGAACCGTTTCAATGGCAGCGGCGGTGTGGGTGATGAGGAAAAGGGAAAAAAACAGCACTGGAATATATCGCCTCAACATCAAATCCCCCTGATCAATAGCGGTCTCATCACCATTTAAATCGTACCGGAATCAGTTGGTGTTTAAAAAATAGCTTATCATCGGCAACCACAAGGTCGCTTTTGAAGGTCTTCATTCCTCGCATGCAAAGGAACGCAACACCCTAAAAATTAAAGAAATTCTTGTAGTGCTCCGTTGGCGATGGTTACCCGCCGGGACACCAACGCCGCAAGCTCCATGTTATGGGTGACCACAACCAACGCCATTCCCATTTCCTGGTTCAATTCCATCAGCAGGGTGTGGATGTGGTCACTATTTTTTCGATCCAGATTACCCGTTGGTTCATCTGCAAGAAGAATGGCCGGTCGCAGCACTAGCGCCCGGGCCAGGGCCACGCGTTGCTGCTCGCCGCCGGATAATTCCCTGGCCCGATGGGTGAACCGATCTTTCAGGCCAACCCGAACCAGGATCGCCTCGGCAGCCTCCGTTGCCGTTTTTTTTCCTGCACCGCCGATCAAAGCCGGCATCATGGCGTTCTCCAGAGCCGAAAATTCGGGTAACAGATGGTGAAACTGAAATACGAAACCAATAGCCCGATTGCGAAAACGGGCCAGTCGGCTATCATCCAACATCAGTACATCTTTTCCCGAATATTCCAGAATGCCGGTATCCGGTCTGTCCAACGTTCCGAGAATGTGAAGGAGGGTGGATTTGCCGATGCCCGATGCCCCCACGATGCCTATTGTTTCCCCGAGATCGAGTTTAAAGGCCAACTGGCTGATTACCACGATACGGGCCCCACTGTGGTTATAGATTTTGCTGATTCCTGAAGCCTGAATCAAGGGGGTTCCGGGTGGAGGTTGGTCGCTTATTTCCACCCGTTTTTTCCCTTCGTTGTTGTTATCCATGACGGATGGCCTCGACCGGATCGATGCCGGCTGCCTGACGGGCCGGATAAAGGGTTGCCGCAAAGCAGATGATCAGTGCACACAGTGCAATCAACAGGACGTCCGATATCTTCAGATTAACAGGCAACGTATTGATATAGTATATATCTGCCGGTAGCTGAATAAAGGAATAGCGCTTTAAAAGGGTACACACCATCAACCCTGCGGATGTCCCCAGCACCGTGCCCACCAAGCCGATCATCAGGCCTTTGATGACAAAGATTCGGCCGATGGACCTGGCTGTGGCACCCATGGCTTTTAGAATGGCGATATCCTTTCGTTTTTCCATAACCATCATGACCAGAGATCCTGCAATATTGAATGCGGCAACCAGAACGATAAGGGCAAGGATGATGAACATGACGGTTTTTTCCAGCCGAAGGGCTGAAAACAGGTTGCGGTTCATCTGCTTCCAGTTCTCTATGGCGTAGCCACTGCCCACCACCCGTTCAATCGCCTTGGAAACCGCTTTGACCCGATCCATATCCTGGAGGCGAATCTCGATGCCACTGACAGATGTGGGCATTCGGAGAATCTTCTGGGCCTGCTTCAGATCGACGAAAGCAAGCGTCCCATCAAATTCATACATCCCGGATTCGAACAGGTCGGCCACCTCAAATTTAATCATGGCGGGGATATGGCCGACCGGTGAAAGCATTCCCCGTGGCGAGATCATGTATACCGTGTCACCGCGGATCACACCCAGGCTGGCTGCCAGTTCTTTGCCCAAAATGATGCCGGGCAGTCGATGTTTTCCGCCTGATGCCTCTTTCGCGAGAGCGCGCGTCAGCAACCGGCTGGTATCCACGCTGTCGATGCTGATTTTTCCCTGGGCGGCCTCAATAGCTTTCAAAATAGCGCCGGCCGCCCTTGTTGTCGTACGAAGGACCACCTGAGTGGTTATAAAGGCCGATGCGGTTTGGATTTCTTCAATCGGTTTCATCCTTGTCAGAATCTGCTTGTAGTCGCTAAAGACCCCCTGCTTTTTGTTGAGCACCAGGTGTGGACGGATTCCCATGATCCGCGATTTGAGATCGTTTTCAAACCCGGCCATGACAGCGATGACCACGATCAGTGCCATTACCCCCACGGTGACCCCGGAAATGGAAAGCACGGTGATCAGCGAGATAAAGGCCCGCTTCTGGCGGGTCCTGAGATAACGCCCTGATACAAATGTCACAAATGACATGGCATTCCCGGTGATGGCTGAGTTTGAACCGCGATAGCGAGCGAACTGGAAATCGATTTTCATCCTTAAGGTGCAGCGCAGCACTGCCGTTTTAGGCAGAACATCCCCTGCGGCTTGCCGCGGCGAGGCTCCAATGCTCTCCACGACCGTTTTTACCCGATTCTACTGAAAATGGATCAATTGTCCGTTTTTGAAACCCCTGTCCGCGGCTTCATGTGGGGGAACAGGATGACCTCTCGGATGGACGGGGCATCGGTCAACAACATTACCAGACGATCGATACCAATGCCCTCACCGGCTGTTGGCGGCATGCCATACTCCAAGGCCTCAATATAATCGTCATCCATGAAGTGGGCTTCGTTGTCGCCGGCTTTTCGATCTTCCACCTGCTGCAGAAATCTTCCCCGCTGGTCTTCCGGGTCGTTGAGTTCGGAAAATCCATTGGCGATTTCCCGGCCGGCGATGAACAATTCAAACCGCTCGGTCAGGTCCGGATGGGCGTCGCTTCTTCTGGCCAGCGGCGAGACTTCCGCCGGGTAGCCGGTAATAAAGGTCGGCTGGATCAACCTGGGTTCAACAAGGGAATCGAACAGCTTGGTGATCACTTTTCCCAACCGACCGGTTTTTGTGACCGTAATGCCCTGTGCCTCGGCAAATTCAAGCAACCGATCTTTGTCGTTTAGCAAGGACGGATCGACTCCGCCGATCTGCTCCAGTGAGTCAAACAGGGAAATCCGTTTCCACGTGCCCCCCAATTCGATTTCATTGCCCTGATAGTTAATGACGGTGCCGCCGGTTATCGTTTGAGCGATTTGCGCAAACATCTGTTGTGTGAGGTCCATTAAATCTTCATGCGTGGCATAGGCCTGGTAAAACTCAACCATGGTGAACTCCGGGTTGTGCTGGGTGGAAACACCCTCGTTTCTGAAGTTACGGTTGATTTCAAAAACCCGTTCAAACCCGCCGACCACAAGGCGTTTGAGATAAAGTTCCGGAGCGATGCGCAGATAAAGGTCCATGTTCAGTGCATTGTGGTGGGTTTTAAAGGGAGTGGCCTCGGCACCTCCCGGGATCGGTTGCATCATGGGCGTTTCGACTTCCAGAAAATCCCGGGACAGGAAAAAGGTTCGCATGGCCTGGATGGTCTGGCTGCGTTTGATAAAAATATCCTGAACATCCGGGTTCATGATCAAATCAATGTAGCGCTGTCGGTAACGCTTTTCCGGATCTTTAAGTCCATGAAACTTCTCAGGAAGCGGTCTGGTGGACTTGCAGACAAGATGAATCCGGGTGGCAAGAATGGACCATTCGCCGGTTTTGGTGCGAAACAGGGTGCCCGCAATCTCAACGAAATCACCGACGTCAAGACGTTTAAACAGGTCGTATGGCTGATCCCCCACCCTGTCCTTGCGCACATAGGCCTGCATGAGGCCGGTTCGGTCTTTGAACCGGACGAAGGCGGATTTTCCGAAACGGTTAATGGCCATCATCCGTCCAGCCACGCTGAACTGAGAAGAATCCTCTTGCTGATCATCCGAAAGGTGTTGAAGATGGCCCTGGACATCCCTGACGGTGTGGCTGACGGCCAAGCCGTTAGGGAACAGATTGACTCCGTCCGCCCTTAGGCCGGCTGCTTTTTCTTTTCGCTTGCTCAGCAAGTCTTTGGCGTTGTCCATGATAACCCCGATTGATATTGGTTCCGAATCTATTTTTCTAATTGGTGGATGCCGTTCGGCTTCTGTCGATTTCTCTTTCATGGGGAGCATCTTTCATCGGTGTTTGTTTGATCCCGTGACGAGCGCCCCACCGAAAAATGGTAAACCACTTCTGCTATCTTATTTGGTGGGTGGTGTCAAGGATAGGGCCTTGCTGGCGATTCGCGGCGAGTGGTTAAACAGGGG
>NZ_JASJGN010000128.1:0-8975 GCF_033791525.1 Desulfosarcina sp. | reverse complement strand
CGTGCCAGGACGTTGTCGTGGACGACCAACCGGCGATAATTGTCGGCCGTCAGGGCACCCGAAAGGTCGTCAAGGAGCAAACGGAAATCTGTGTACAACGCTGAACGAGCCGAAAGCCGTGAAAGATAAGTGTGATGCTGTCATGGTACAACCCTTCTTCCGGTCTGTTTTTACAGCGGTTTCAGATAACGTGGTTGGCTTTGAGATGGACCCGGTCAGATACTATCGCTTTCACAAGGTCTCTGTGGCTTAATTGAAAACAATCTAATGTCTGGTAAGGGGTAATCCTCCCCTTACCAGACACAAAAGCCAGGTCCTAAGATTAAGTAAGGAGTCAAAATGATCTTGCTGCTTTTAAAGCGGATCGGTTTCATGCTTTTTACCATGGTTGTCGTATCCATTATTCTCTTCCTGCTTCTGGAAACAGGTCTTACCGGTGACCCTGCCACCCGTGTCCTGGGTAATTTTGCCAGTGATGAACAAAAAGAGATGTGGCGGGACCAGCATGGGTATAACCAGCCGACTGTGGTGCGCTATGCAAAATGGCTGGGTAATTTTGCCACGGGCAACCTTGGAACGTCAATACGCTACAAAGGCCCGGTCAAAGAAGTGCTTTTACCGCGGTTATGGAATACGGCAATTCTGGGCTTCTGGACCTTTGCCATCATGATCCCATTGTCATTAATATTAGGTGTCTTGTCAGGAATGAAGGAGGGTTCCATGCTGGATCGTACCATATCCGTTTTTGGCATTTTAACCACATCTGTACCGGAGTTTGCCAGTGCTGTATTTTTCTCTGCCCTTTTTGTTTTTGGATTAAAGTGGTTGCCGGGAACCAGCAGCATGATAGGCGGGTTTGAATTTAAACAACTGATCCTTCCCGCCATGGTACTGGTTGTTTATGATTTTGGCTATGTGGCCCGTATGACCCGGGCCTCCATGGCCGAAGTGATGACATCCCAGTACATAAGATCGGCTGTATTAAAAGGTCTTCCATACAGACGGGTAATTCTCAAGCATGCGCTGCGCAATGCATTGATCGCCCCTTTCACCGTCATCATGCTGCAAATCAACTGGCTGTTGTCTGGTGTTATCGTGGTTGAATTTTTCTTTGCCTATAAAGGTTTTGGGGCACTGCTCCTGGAAGCTTCCTTGAATAATGATATCGCACTTCTGGAAGCCTGTGCGATGGTGGCGGTTGTTGTGGCTGTCAGTTCACAAACCATAGCTGATATCGGCTATACGTTTCTTAACCCGCGCATACGATTTAGTTAAGAGGCTAAGGAGAAATAAAAAATGGCGACTCAATCCACAACTCAAATGCCATCTGTGGGTTATGGCGCAGCGATTTTGCGTGCAATAAAATCATTTGGACTCCTGCGGGAAAGCTGGGTGGGAATGATCGGCGTTTTTCTGGTTCTGTTCTGGGTAATCGTCGCTATTTTTGCCCCATTGATAGCGCAATTTGACCCCAACGCATCTATTCAACCCTTTGCCAAACCAGGGGCGGTGGCAGCTTCGGGCAGTACGTTCTGGCTGGGCACCGACCATATGGGCAGAGATATCCTGTCCCGTCTTGTCTGGGGATCACGCACCGTACTGTTTTATGCACCGATTGCAACCTTTAGCGCTTACACTGTGGGTATCCTGATGGGGTTGATGGCCGGATACCGCGGGGGCTTGGTGGATGATATCCTATCCCGTATTTCAGATATTATATTATCCTTCCCCGTGCTGGTGCTCTACATCATCGTCATTGCAACCATTGGTGCGTCAGGAATTAACATTGTCATCGCCATCACCTTTGCTTCCTCTCCTGGAATTATGCGTATTGTGCGTGGACTGGTCCTGGATCTGAGAAACCGTGATTATGTGGCTGCCGCCCAGACCCGGGGTGAAACGGACTGGAGAATCATGTTGTTTGAGATATTGCCCAACGCCAGGGGGCCACTTATTGTGGATGCCTGCCTGCGTCTTGGCTACGTGATTATTACCATTGGTGTGCTTGGTTTTTTAGGCCTCGGGCTGCCGCCACCAGATCCTGACTGGGGAGGGATGGTCAATGAAACGCGGCAAATGGCCATGGTTTTTCCCCACATGACCCTGTTTCCATGTATTGCAATATCTTCACTGATCTTAGGTTTTAATTTGCTGGCGGATGGGCTGCGTGAAATCTCATTGCGTGATTAAAACCCAAGCTGAGCGTTTCCCATTTTGGTTTTATAAAAAATTATTACAAAAAGTATGGGTTATGTCACTTAGCGACTTCAAAATGGAAAACCCGTTGGGATTGCCGATCTTACCGCATCTACGGCGTCAGATATCTTCCCGCATAGGCAACTATAGCGGAAAGACATCTTCCTTGTATCTGCGGCAAGCTCGACAATCGCTCAGTTTGGGTTCAACCTAAATTGAGCGAAATAACCGTTTTTGGATAGGCCCAAATTAGCATTAGAACGCCTGGCATGCACCCCCCGTGAAGGGCTAAAAACAAGGGGTACAGAAAACTGGAAATAAATACAATCCATTTTAACAATAATGATTGTTGGCCGTTCCGGGTGCGGCTGGTTGCCTTGAGTGAACCGCAGCGTAAAGAATCCCTGCCCAAAAGGCAGGCTTTGGGTTCACCCCGGAGGGGCGCAGTCTGGGTTGCGGACTGCGCTGGCATACTGGAGCATTGGCGGATTGAATTAGTGAGACCCAAGCTGAGCGTTTCCCATTTTGGTTTTATAAAAATTATTACAAAAAGTATGGGTTATGTTACTTAGCGACTTCAACATGGGAAACGCTTGTTTGGGTGAGAGTAAAAAATCTACCATATGCATACGCACGTTGATTCATTCAATATTGACACACACCGCATTGCTGTTTAATATTTGACCGTCTATATGCATGCCCTCAGAGCAATCGCGAATGATCCCCCCCCGTTTTTCACCCTTTTCGGGGGTGTTTGTGCGCTACCCGCTAGTGATAGATACTAATCATCTGGAAACGACCCTAAATCAGGCAGAGGACAATTTGATCCAGGAAAAAAAGGAACCGCACATCGTCGTCAACGACATGACCCTGGCCTACGGCAGTAACGTGGTTCAGCGCAATGTCAGCTTTACGGTCAACCATGGGGACGTGTTCATCATCATGGGTGGCAGCGGCTGCGGCAAGAGCACGACCATGCGCGGCCTCACCGGACTCAAGCCGCCTTCGACCGGAACCATCCACTATGACAAGGTTGACTTCTACGGCTCGACCGACGTCATGAACCGGATTCGCCGCAACCTGGGGGTTATGTTTCAAAGCGGCGCATTGTGGAGTTCGATGACCCTGGCCGAAAATGTGGCCTTGCCGTTGGAGCAGTACACCAGCCTGAGCCCGCGTCAGATCCGCAAAATCGTATCCTTGAAGTTGTCGCTGGTCAGCCTGGGCGGCTTCGAGAATTATTATCCCTCTCAGATCAGCGGTGGCATGCGCAAGCGCGTGGGTGTGGCCCGTGCTATGGCCATGGACCCGGAAGTTCTTTTCTTCGATGAACCGTCCGCGGGGCTGGATCCGGTCAGTGCTCGCCTGCTCGACGATCTGATCCTGCAGCTCCAGGACAGCTTGAAGACCACCATGGTAATCGTGACCCACGAGTTGGCCAGCATTTTCGCCATTGGCAGCAACTCGGTTTTTCTGGACCCCGAGACCAAGACCGCCATCGCCCACGGGGACCCGAAGAAACTGTTGGCGGAGTCCAACGATCCCAAAGTGATCAATTTCCTGACGCGCGGTGAGGGAAGGGGGGCGGTGAGCGCATGAAAACGGGGCTTGTCCAGCCGGCCGAATTGGCCATCGACCAGCTATCCGACGGAACGGTGCGGATAAGGTTTTCAGGTGCCTGGCGCAACGACAATCAGATTCCCTCCCAGGATGAGGTCGATAGCCAAATGCCTGCCGGCCGCATGGCCAAAATTGGGTTCGACAGCAGCGCCATGACCGGCTGGGACAGCGGGTTCCTGGTCTTTCTTATCGACTTGAAGCAGCGGTTTTCGGGCAGCCAGATCGAGATCGACCTATCCGGCCTGCCCGACGGTGTCAGCAGCATTCTGGCCATCGCTTCAGCCGTTCCCGAGAGAACGGATACCAGCGGTGAATCCCCTCACGATTCGTTTCTGGTCCGTGTGGGCAAAGACACCGCAGCCTTTTTTCAGACCGTGATGGAGATGCTGGCGTTTATTGGTGCGGCCGTGTTGGCCCTGGCCCGGATGGTTGCCGGCAAAGCCCGTTTTCGGAAAGTCGATTTTGTGCAGCTGCTGCGCGAATGCGGGGCCGACGCCCTGCCCATCGTAAGCATGATCAGCCTGCTGGTGGGCCTGATCCTGGCCTTCGTGGGAGCCATCCAGCTGCAGATGTTCGGCGCCCAGATCTATGTGGCCAACCTGGTGGGCGTGGCCATGGTTCGCGTACTGGGGGCGGTGATGACCGGCATCATCATCACCGGACGAACGGGCGCTTCCTTTGCCGCCCAGCTGGGCACCATGCAGGTCAACGAGGAACTGGATGCCCTGGAGACCCTGGGCATCTCGCCCATGGATTTTCTCGTGTTGCCCCGCATGCTGGCCCTTATGGTAATGATGCCCCTCCTGTGCCTCTACGCGGACCTGATGGGTGTCCTGGGGGGCCTGATCGTCGGGGTGAGCATGCTCGACATCAGCCTGGTCGAGTACTACGTCCAGACCAAAGGCGCCATCGGACTGACCAACCTGTGGATCGGGCTGTTTCACAGTGTGGTCTTCGGTGTGCTGGTGGCCCTGTCCGGCTGCCTGCGGGGGATTCAATGCGGTCGCAGCGCATCGGCGGTGGGCGAGGCCACCACCTCGGCGGTGGTAACCGGAATCGTGAGCATCGTCGTGGCCACGGCATTAATTACGGTGATTTGCAACATCATCGGTATATAGTGACGGTTTTGTAAAACATCCGATATCTGCGTTACGCGTCATCCCTCGTCACTGCGGCGTACCCTCAGTACGACTCATTCCTCGGGATGCGCAAGCCTTGATCTCGAATGTTTTACAAAACCGTCTGGCGCCCGAAGACAACCCATTCAGAATAGAGGGAATGTGACCAGGCCCAATTTTTGTTGTTTCAACGTCTCGGCAGAGCGGGCAATATCCTTAACCGGAGGTTCATATGAGCGATTCGGGAAAAAACCAGGCTGTCATCGGCGCGTTCGTTGTCGGAGCGGTAGTGCTGGCGGTTGTCGGCGTCATCGTATTCGGCAGCGGAAAAATGTTCCAGGAAGTTAATCGTTACGTCATGTATTTCGAGGGGTCGGCGAAAGGGTTGAACATCGGCGCGCCAGTCACCTTCCGGGGGGTAAAAATCGGCAGTGTGGTCAAAATTACCCTGCAGGCCAACCCGGAAAACATGACATTTCGCATTCCAGTGGTGGTAGAAACTGACGAGGGTAAAATTGAAAAAACCGCGGAGGTGAAGGGAAGTGACGAAGCAACCCTCAAGAGACTGATCGACCTCGGTTTGCGGGCCAGGCTGGACATGCAGAGCCTGGTGACCGGCCAGCTGCTAGTCAATCTGGAGATGCTGCCCGATGAACCCAAGCGCCTTTCCGGAATTGCCCAAAAATACCTGGAAATCCCCACAATCCCATCGAGCTTCGAACGCTTCACCCAAAAAATAGAAAGTCTGCCGATCGAAGAAGTGATGAACAAAGCGTCCGCGTCGCTGACGGCCCTGGAGGCATTTCTGGTAAATCCTGCCCTGACGGAAAGCGTCAACCATATCAACCGGGCCGCGGCTAACGCCGAACAGCTGACCGCGACGCTGGATCAAAAAATAACCCCACTGGTCGACTCGTTTCAGCGGGTTGCCGACCATGCCGACCAGTTTATCCTCAACCTCAACGGCCAGGTGCAGCCCCTGGCCGGCGAAGCCAAGCGAACCTTGAAAAACACGAATGCCGCTGCCGAAAGCGTCCGCAGCGCGGCCAATGCGTTTGCCGACCTGTCCACCGGTGCCCAGCCGACTATCGACAATGTCGGCCAGGCGTTTGCCAACGTAGCCGATCTGACCGACGCGAACAGCAAAGAACGTGCTGAACTGCGCAGCGTACTCAAGGAGTTGTCCGAGGCGGTGCGATCGATCCGGGTGTGGTCGAGCTACCTGGAGCGGCATCCAGAAGCATTGATCCAAGGCAAAGGCGGATCGAAAAGGAGGTAGTCTGATGAACGTCCATGTTTCTCGATTCAACAGGATAGCAGCGGTTCTATTGTGTCTGGGCCTCGCCGGATGTATCGGCGGCACGTCGGCACCGACCCAATTTTACATGTTGGACCCGGTATCGCCGACATCGCTCGACCCGGCCCGGGTATCGAAGCGCCCGTTGGTGCTGGTGAGTCTGGATCCGGTCGAAGTTCCAGAATATCTGAACCGGCCGCAGATTGTCACCCATTTAGATCGTGCCGAATACCAGCTCGACGAGTTCAACCGTTGGATGGAGCCGCTGGGTGACAACCTGACCCGCGTGATCGCCGAGAATCTCTCCGAAATGCTGGCTGCCGATGGCATCGACATCCTCAGCATGTCCCGACCCGTGGAGACGGACTACACCGTCGCCGTTCAGATCCTGCGCCTGGATGGAAGACGTGGTCAGGACATGGTCCTGGTTGCGCGGTGGTCACTGTTCGACCAAACCGACGATTCCCTGTCACTGACAAAACGGTCCATCATTCAGGAAACCGTCAACGACGACACCTTTCAGGGCCTTGTGCAGCTTCAGAATCGGATGATCGAATCCCTGAGCCGTGCCATTGCCGACGGCATCAAGCCAATCGTGTTACAGCGCGTTGGGTCGTGATGAAAGCTTCTCTTATAGCCAGTGGGTGAAGGTTTCCAATAAAGATGAAACTGCTTCTGTTGACCCTTTTGATCGGCCTGTCAGCTGTTTCCGTATCTGCGGAAAGCGGAAGCTTGACTAACGATGCCTCTGCATTTGCCCAGATGGATAGTGTCAAGAAGCAGATCATCGCAACGGCCCTGGATTTAACGCCAGACCAATGCGAGGTGTTCTGGCCGCTACATGACGCCTACCAGCAGGAACTGCGAATGATTCGGGCAAGGCGCTCGCGGCTGCCACTTTTGTTTGCGGGGGAGCAGGAATCCCTTTCGGAAGAATCGGCAAGGGGCGTGATGAATGCGTTCCTGGATCTTGAAACTGAACGAATTGCGCTTCGGCAGTCGGCTTTGGAAAAATTCAGCGCGGTGCTGCCGGCACGGGCCGTGCTGAAATTTCTCCAGCTGGAGATCAAGATTGAATCCAATTTATACGCGGATATCGTCAAATACTTAAGCGTCCCACCATCGGCGCTGCCTTTATCTGAAGGGTTGACCAGATAACGGGATGTCTTCCACACCCATGCGATCGAATATGCGTTTCCCCAGTTGGATCTGCATATCAAGAGTGCAGTACCGCTGGAAATTATACGTAATCAGGGGGTAAAAAATGATCGCTAAAGTGGCCGATCCCCCCGGTTTCGCCCCTTTTTCAACCCTTTATGGGGGTCGCTAAGTTCCGGGCAAAATTTTAAATTAAAATAACCTGAGGCAACCGGATCAAAGAGATAGCTTGAGCGGCGCCCGGAATTCCGTTCCGGAAAATCGTGACATCCATAGCGGGCGATTCCGGCTTTGGATATCCCACTTCGGCACGGCCATGAAAGACTGGAAAACCAGACGATGATGGCCCCAAAGGAGAGATAAAACATGAAAGCATCCCAATGGAAACAATGGCTGCTGGCCGCGACGGTGGTGATGTTCTTTTTTCCTCCAGCAAGCTGGGGCTCAGAAACCGACACGAATAAAGAGCCGTGGGAGAAGTTCGGCATACAAGCCGGTTATTTTTTGGCCGCCGTGGACAGCGGTTTCCGGCTCGGAACCGGCATCGGTGTCGATATCGATGTGGAGGATTTGCTGGGGCTGGACTCCGACAGTTCGGTTTTTCGCGTGGGTGCCTTGTGGCGGTTCACCGACAACCGGCGCCATCGACTGGATTTCAGCTGGTTTTCACTTAACCGGGACGGCAGCCGCCAGATCCTGCAAGACATCGTTATTGAAGATAATGACGGCAATGAAATACCCATTAGTGCCGGCAGCACCGTCGATGCCTTCTTCGATCTGGACATCTACCAGTTTGCCTACAGCTATTCATTCCTCCAGGATGAACGTCTGGATCTGGCCGTCCAGATCGGCGCTTACATCATGCCCATCGATGTGGGGTTGAAGGTGGCCGGTGCGATCGATGAACAGGGCTCCGCACGGTTTACAGCGCCACTGCCGGTACTGGGGCTGCGCATGGACATCGCCTTGACGCCCCGCTGGTTCATCCGGACCGGTGTCCAGGTGTTTTACCTGGAATACGACAATTTTGCAGGGTCGATCCTCGAGGTCAACGCAGCCCTGGAGTATAAACCGTGGGACCATGTGGGCATCGGCCTGGGTTTCGACACCCTGAGGATCAACATCGAAGCGGAAGGGGAGGACTATCCGGGGATTGATCTGAACGGCAACGTCAACTTCGGTTATGCCGGTGTGCAACTCTATTTAAGACTCTTTTATTAACATAAATTCGAAACTAAGGAGACCGACCATGAAAAAATTGATCACTATTGTTCTGGCCATCACCGTTCTCGTATCGTTAGGGACGTTTGGCGATGCGCAGGCCTTTCGCCTGATCACTCAGGAGATGATGGAAAAAGAGTTGGTGGTGGAAACGGACCTGATTAAAACCGCGGACAATTTTATCATTTTGTTCGATACGTCCAGCACCACCAATCAAATGGTGTCCGGCAAAACCATCTCCAAAATCCAGGCGGCCAAGAACCTGTTGAAAGAGCGCAATGCCTGGTTTCCGAACCTGGATTTTCAGGCCGGCCTTTACGTTTACACCGACAATCAAATGCTGACCGGCACCTTCAAGGAAGTCT
>NZ_JASJGN010000127.1:0-2560 GCF_033791525.1 Desulfosarcina sp. | reverse complement strand
GGTGGCTTTTTCCAGTGCCAGCAGCGTCAGGGCGGCAAAGCGTTCAAGGACAATCACATCCTCCTGGTCGAAGCGCTTTTCCGGATCCACATGGGCCAGACCGATGACGCCCTGAACCTGACTGTCGGATTTCAGCGGAATCCCCACGATGCAGCGCAGGCCGTCAAGGGCCGGATCGTCCAGTCGCCCTGACCAGTTGCTGTAGTCCGCCACGAGCACGGGAGCCTCTGTCTGCCAGACGCACCCCCCCATGCCCTCGCCCTTGCGGACCGACCGACCCAGCTGTTCGGCAAAGAAACCCTTTCCCACGCGCATCTGCATCACCTGTGCGTCCGGTTCCAACAGGTAGATATAGCAATGCTGGGTGCCGGTCAGGGCAGCCGCGCGCTCGATAATGGTCTCCAGCAATTCTTCTTTATCGATTTTATCCAGAAGGCCCAAGGCGGTTTCGTGAAGGGCCCGCAAAGATGCGTTCTGGCGCTGGACGGTTGGATCTGCTGGATTCGTGGGCAAGGCTTTTGCGGATTCGGAGTTCTGCTGTGCTGAATTAGACATGGTCACACTTGCTGATTTAGGGATGCGTTTGTCAGACGACGAGGATTTTGCGGACCGTGTCGACGATCTCCTCAGGGTCATCCAATACTTGTATGATATCCATGTCCTGGGGAGAAATCAGCGACTTGGCCAATAACTGGTTGCGGATCCACTCCAGTAGCCCGCCCCAATAATCGGTTCCAACCATGATGATGGGAAAGGGCCGAATCCGACGGGTCTGCACCAGGGTGATCACTTCAAAAAGTTCATCCATGGTTCCGAAGCCGCCGGGCATGACAACGTAGGCGGCGGCATATTTGATGAACATGACCTTGCGGATGAAAAAATACTTGAACTCCATCCGGATCGTTGCATACGGGTTGGGCTTTTGTTCAAAGGGAAGCTGGATGTTCAAACCCACCGACGTGCCGCCGGCTTCGGCGGCGCCCTTATTGGCCGCCTCCATGATCCCACCGCCCCCGCCGGTGATCACCCCGAAACTGTTTTTAACGAAAAGAGCGGCGATGGCTTCCGCTTTTTTATATTGCGGATCATCGGGACGGGTTCTGGCTGATCCGAAAATGCTGACCGCGGGACCCAGGTCGTGAAGGCCCTCAACGCCTTCCACAAATTCACCCATGATCTTAAACAGTCGCCAGGATTCTCCCAGCTTCAGATCGTCGATTAAAAACTGCTTTTCCATTAAATTCCTCTGTTTTCACCCCTACGTTGCAAAAGCTGGAGGGCTTGAGAGCCAAGGCGTCAAGGGTGAAGCTGTATTCGGCTACCGCGATCCCTTGACAACACGGGATCTGAAGTCCTCCCGCTTTCCTGGAAGGTAAACACAATGAGAAAAACTGAGCCATTCTTGGAAATCACCGTTTGTGACATCCAGAAAATGGTAGAAACCTATCTATATTCAGTATGATACCTTTCATTTAGCCATCTTTTTCCATACTGTTTATGCAACATTGGGGATAAGCCATTTATTAATCATCACCGCCACCTTTTGTCTGGTCCTTCCGTCTGATACGGTGCTTGTTGACGCCGGTCCCAAATTCGCAGCAATCTAATCACAACTACCACATATTGTTTTTTAAACTATAAAAGCATACCACATGGCGTATAAGGCGGCACACCAAACTTTCTTGTCGGATAGCCAGTGCAAATAGACGTAAGGCAGGCGTTCACAGGTTCAGCGTTCACCGTTCTGGGTTTGCTTTCATTCGTTGACGGTGCTCATCGGCTAGCAAGCTCCTCATGAAACTGCCAATCGCAACACGAGTAACTCATACATCGGATCAGCGTTAACCGTTATATGATACTTTGGCTGAGGTTCTGGTGCACCCTCAACCGCTGAACCCTAAACCGTTGAACCTGTGAACGGCTATGACGCAAATACGACATACTGATACCTAAACCAAGCGATTGTCGAGCTTACCGCAGATTCAGGGCAGATGTCGTCGCGCTATAGTGGACTATGCGCGGCGATATCTAACGCCGAAGATGGGGTGAGATCAGCAAACCCAATGGGTTTCACCTTTTGAATACAACCACCGATGGTACCCAACCGTGATCGTTACCAATCGACCTTCTTCAAGAAAGGTGAATCGCTTGGGTTTTTCAAATCAGCTGTTTTTGGGTGCGTCTGCCATCACCAGGGGGTTGTCAAAATCAAAACCGAACAAGCGGGGATTCTCGCCGATCACGGCGGCGGTGAAGATGGAGAAGACGTAATCGTAAGTTTCATCCGGGACTTTATTCCGGTAGGCGGATATCAATTGCCAGAAATTGCGTTCCCGGGGATTTTCCGGCATGGTCTGGATCAGCTTGACCACCCGCCGCTCTCCCCAGTTGTATGAGGCCATCACCAGCAACCCGGATGCCTGGGCGTCCGTGGTATAGATGTCCCGGAGATAACTGGCGGCCGCCCGGGTCGATTTGTCAAAATTATGGCGCTCGTCCAAAAGGTCCACCACGGCGTCATCTTTGAGGGGGCCGATGCGAAGTCCGTATCTTTCAGCGG
>NZ_JASJGN010000126.1:0-2568 GCF_033791525.1 Desulfosarcina sp. | reverse complement strand
TGTGGGTGTAAAGATTCTCGGTATTGTTTTGACAAATAGTGAACGCTTTGCGCGATAATCCAAACTGCCCCGGTGCTATCGATTGGATCTCCAGGTCCACAGCCCCCAGATGGTTGGAGAATATGGCGCCGGAGGCTCTGTACTTCACGCTGCGGCCTGATTCTGCAGTAAATCGGCAGATCGCCCGGTACTCTTTTGCCAGGCGATGAACCAAGAAAGCAGATATTCCGGTCGGCGACAGCGGCGGATAGCTCTCATTCGGGCTGATGATGGCCGCATAGCAATTGTCCATTTCGTTCATTTCGAAGAGATAGTCGGTAATATCCCGGCAATAGCGATGATAAGCGTCCGCATGGTCTTCTTGCAACTGCGGGACGAACATCAGGCGGACCTGAATGTCTTCCACCGACAGTCTCACCTTGTTTTCAAACCCGATTTTTTTCCTGAGCAGATCCAACATCTCCGTCCGCTGGCCCAGCTGAAGTCGGATGTGCTGCTCTACCTCAACATCCGGATCAGCGGCAAAGTCCCGAAATACCAGCAAAGGGCCTTCCCGTTCCGCCATATGGGGGATGGTCGAGACCAACTCCAGGTCATCCTGCAAGGTTGCGGAAGCAATCTGGACCGGAGAGAGCATCCAGCCGGCCAGCCCCATGACGCCCAGGCGCATCACCTGACGCCGGGTCATCCCTCTGCTCTGCATCAATCCTGTGTTCGCTGGTTCCATGAATCTGCTATCGGCATTTTTTACTGATCCCTTAGTTAAGATCCGCTGGCATGAACTGATCCAACGTCTATTTTCTGCATGCCTCGTTTACCAGCACATTTTTCATGCCCATTGCAGGATGAGCAGGTCGCTGGCACCCTGTCGATGTGCAATTTTGGGCCATCGGGTGCAAAATTCGAAACGGCTTGGGACCACACCGATTTATCAAAAAGTTCAACACACTGTATAAAAACCTATAGTTATTCGGTTGGCACACCCATTGCTCAACAACTAAGCACAACACACCGTCGGTCGGTTCCAAGATGCTGGAGGTTCAGCATTGGGTGTGTTCAACAAGGGGGGGGCGTTTTAGTCTCCCACGGGCAAAAGCGGGGTCAACAAACCAAAATTCAAGGGAGGGAATCGTTATGAAGACATCAAGAAAAAACATCGTTGCAGGACTTGTTGCCGCTATGTTCCTGGTTGTGGCCACTGCCGGGCTGGCTGTGGCGGGAGACAGCATCGTCGGCACCATCGCTGAAAAGGGTGAAGTCATCGTGCTCGACGCTGCTGACGGCACCTACATTCTCGAAGGCAGCGACATGACTCCCGAAATGGTCGGCAAGAAGGTGAAGGTGACCGGAACCGTCGCGGAGAAAGGAAACATGAAAGTAATCAGTGTGATTTCCATGGAGGAGGTAACTGAATAAGGGTTCTACATAATAAAGTGCAGCCCTGGCGATAAAGCACTGCGGGGTTGCCAATTGCAGTCAGTCACCTGTATCCGGGGATGGACCCCGACCGGATGCGGCACAGTTGAATCAAAGAAGACAGGCAGGGAAGATCGCTGAAAAGTGGTTTTCCCTGCCTTTTTTCGTACGGATCGCTTTCACCTATCCTTGCATACGGTCTCTTTAGCGTTACCTTAAACGTGAGAACCTGGTTGGGTTATGCCTCGCTATGCCTTTCTTGTCATAAAAAGGGCGCTATGTTAGCCGATGACCGCAACCAGGATTATTAAAAGATTTAGCGCAAAGGAGTGGATATCGATGTCCAATGCTATTTTTTCCATAGACCCGCCGGCCAATGAACCGGTCCTTGAATACCGGCCCGGCAGCGATGAGCGAGGCCGCATTAAAGACGAATTGCAGCGGCTCAGGAACACGAAGATGGAAATTCCACTGATCATCGGCGGGAAGCCCGTGAAAACCGGCAACCTCCGTCGATGCATCATCCCCCACGACCATGGACACCAGCTGGCCATTTTTCACCAGGCCGGCAAGAAAGAAGTGTCAATGGCCATCGAGGCAGCCGCGTCCGCGGCCGGGGAGTGGGCGGCCATGGACTGGGACGACCGACTGGCCATTTTCTCCCGGGCAGCCGATCTCATCGCCGGCCCCCGGCGCATGACTCTCAACGCAGCCACCATGCTTGGCCAGGGCAAGAACATTCATCAGGCGGAAATCGATTCTGCATGTGAAATCATCGACTTTCTTCGTTTCAATGCCTTCTACGCCACCCAGATTTACCGGCAGCAGCCCCGGTCCGGCCCGGCCGAATGGAATCACCTGGAATACCGCCCTTTAGAGGGCTTCGTTTTTGCCGTCACCCCCTTCAATTTCACTGCCATCGGCGGAAATCTGCCGTCGGCACCGGCCATGCTGGGCAACACCGTGTTGTGGAAACCGGCATCCTCGGCCGTATATTCCGCCTGGATGCTCATGAAGACATTTATGGAAGCCGGGCTGCCGCCGGGAGTGATCAATTTCATCCCGGGGTCCGGTGCCCAGGTGGGCAATCCCGTTCTGGCCAGCCCGGATCTGGCAGGCATTCACTTCACCGGATCCACAACGGTTTTTCAG
>NZ_JASJGN010000125.1:0-20846 GCF_033791525.1 Desulfosarcina sp. | reverse complement strand
GCTTTTTACGAATCCGTCAATTCTGAATCGAGTGAATATGCTATCCATGAGAAAACGAGCCAGGGAACTGGGCATTGCCCCGGGCGTTCTGCCAACCGGACCGCTCAACGCCATCACCGATGTTCAACCCGTTGGGGTCGGACACCTCACCGTGATCGAAGGGGCCGATATTCGCACCGGGGCAACGGCAATACTGCCGCATCCAAACAATGTTTATCAAAGCAAGGTGCCCGCCGGCATTGCCGTCGGCAACGGGTATGGCAAATTGACGGGCAGCACACAGATCCGCGAACTGGGTGAGATCGAAACCCCCATCGTGCTGACCAACACCCTTAGCGTGCCCCGGGCAGCCGAGGCCGTTCTCGACTGGGTGCTGGCGCTTCCGGGAAATAAAGCGGCAACCACCGTCAATCCAGTGGTGGGCGAGACCCATGACGGCCGGTTGAACAACATCCGGCGTCGTGCCCTGACCCCCGGGATGATTCGCCGGGCTATCGATGATGCGACCGGGGGCCCGGTCGATGAGGGAAGCGTGGGTGCCGGCACCGGGACCATGGCTTTTGGCTGGAAAGGAGGCATCGGCACCAGTTCCCGCCTGATTCCCAATAGCCTGGGGGGATATTCGGTCGGTGTGCTGGTGCAGTCCAATTTCGGCGGTGTCCTCCAGATTCTGGGCCTGCCGGTGGGCCGCTCACTGGGCCGGTATTATCTCAAGGACAGTTTAGAAACGGGCGATGCGGACGGCTCGATAATGATCGTTCTGGCTACCGATGCGCCCCTGTCGGACCGGAACCTGTCACGGCTGGCCCGACGGGCCCTGTTCGGTTTGGCACGCACCGGCGCCTCATTCGCCAACGGGTCCGGGGACTATGCCATCGCCTTTTCGGTGGCGGATGACGTTCGCCGCACCCCTGAGCGACGCCGGGCCCTCTCTTCCATTGCTGAGTTACCCAACGAACGGGTTTCGCCGCTCTTTCAGGCGGCCATCGAAGCGGCGGAAGAGGCCATCTTGAACTCGCTGTTCAAAGCCACGACCGTCACCGGACACAATGGATTTGTCGGGGAAGCCCTCCCACTGGACCGGGTGATGGACCTTATTGATGGCGGTTGCGGGAAACGGCTTGAGTCGGATCATAGACGATCGACCGATTGAACCATCCAAACCCTTCACCATCGGCGTGGCATGGCACGGGTTTTCTGCTATTGGAAAAGACTGCGAATAACGACCTCAGCAAAGCCGGTCGTATAAAAAGGAGGGCAAGCCCGGATCCAGGCTTGCCCAAGGAGGAGGGTAGATGAATAGAATTCAATTTACCCATGATTCCCTGCTCGGCAGGGTTTCATTTAAACAGTAAGACCGACATGGTCGTTATGCAACTTCTGGCATATCAAGTTCGGCAAAGCACCCCTGGCACCTGTTTCCATGATTGGAGCCACCATGCCAAGGGATTTTGGCGAAGAGGTGATCCCGACAAACAACCAGCGTATTATCAAACAAGCGGTTGTTAAATGGTAATGAAAATACAGGGGACACTAAAGCGTTGCCTTGACGGCGCCGGCGTCTTTCCTTCCCAGATATACCACATGCCCGGAACCGCCGCGCCCCGACCGGTGGCGGGTTGACACAAAACCGGCCGCCGCCAGGCGCTTGGCAAAGCCGGCGTCGTAGTCTTCACCCCAAACGGCAAAAACCCCGTCCGGTTTGAGGGCCGCCCGGGTCGTATTGATGGCGATACTTCCGTAGAGCGGGTCGTCGCGCTTGTGGCTGCGAACGTATGGACCGGTATAAAGGTCCAGGATGACGGCATCCAATTTCTCCCGTGTATCGTCTTTCGCATAGCCATGGATCAGTTGGGCCACATCGCAGATTTTTACGTTGACCCGTGCGTCTGCCACGGCATGGTCAGTCAGCGCGGCCAGAGGCCCCCGACACCATGCCAGCACCACCGGATTTAATTCTGCCACCACGACGCACGCCGCGGCAGGCAGGGTGTCGAGTACCGCCTTGAGCGTAAAACCCATGCCCAGCCCCCCCACCAGCACCAGCGGCTGGGTTGAATGGTTGAGGTGTCCACAGGCAAGTTGCCCGAGGGCCACCTCGGACCTGTTGGCCATGCTGTTCATGAGCACTTGGCCGCCCAAGGTGATCAGGAAATCGCGCTCCCCGCGCTTTCGCAGTTCTAATAGGCCCGCTTCAGTGGGAACACGTTCAATGATTTGCCAGGGCTGGGTCATGGGATAATCACCTTTTTGCAGGTGTCAGATATTCCTCTGCACCCGAATTTACCGTTGTTAATAAATTTATGTACATTTAAACAAGCCCATGGGTTCTTTAAACTGGGCATTAGTTGGCCGGCCACCTGGAATCCCCCGGGCAAAACGGGATCAAACCGGTCCATTTCAGATTCATGATGTTGAGTCTATTTCCGGGTCGGATGTGTCCGCGTTGAATGCATCCGCGAGTTTAAACATACCGCTTCAAATGAGCCCTGTAAAAGTAAGAATTCGGATGGTAAGCGGTGGACCACGATCTCAACAGTGTTTAAGGTAAAATAAACTGACACTGGAAAATAGGTGAATTGAAGCAATCGAAGGTGGAAGCATGCAAAATAATCTCAATAATAGCCGTTGTGTGCCAAGCCAGCCGCCAGCCGCAGCCAACCAACGCTTGCAGGAGGCCCTGGCGAATCGCGAACGCTATCTGGAGCGTCACCCGCACATGCGGGCCTATCAAGCGGAAATCGACGGGGTGCTGGATAAATCCGGCAATGTTCATAGTCGCATGGCGGTGATTGGTATGCTGATGCAGGGCAAGTTACTAGAAATGCAGGCAGCGTTCTACAAGCTAAACCGATTCCTCCAGTAGACTGCCAATTTCAACCGCCGGGGACGATGGTCCACGGCAGTTACTTCTCCCGCTCTCCAATCCTTTTGCTTTTAAGCTCCGGTATTTCCGGAGACTGCACACAATCAGATTTGCCAAAGATCTCCCTGAAGTCCAAAGGGATGGTCGTCCGGTGGTGTATTCCTTTGACCGGCGATGCCCGTTACCGGGCGGTCAACTTGATTTCAATCCGCCGGTTTTTTCGGTAAGCTGCCGGGGTGTCGGCCGGATCGAGGGGATGGAATTTACTGAAACCGGCAGCTGCCATGTGGGTCTCGGGAATTCCCTGGCTGGACAGGAAGCGAACCACCGAGACGGCCCGGGCGGTGGAGAGTTCCCAGTTGGAGGGAAATCGTCCCGAGGTGACCGGTACGCGGTCGGTGTGACCGTCGATTCTCAGGATCCAGTCGATCTCCGGCGGGATCCTGACCACCAGTTCGTTAAGGGTGGCGGCCAGCTGGGTGAGGTGGTGAATGCCCGCTGTGCCAAGTTCTGCCGAGCCGGTGGCAAACAGCAGCTCGGCCTGAAAAACAAATCGGTCGCCTTCGATGCGGATAAGGGGATTGTCGCCCAGCACCCGTCTCAGTCGGCCGAAAAATTCCGACCGATAGGCTTCCAGATCGTTGATCCGCCGAGCCAGGGCAAGGTTCAGGCGCTTGCCAAGGTCCTTGATTTCACTATCCTTGACCGCACTTTCACCGTGGGCAAGGTCCAGGGCCTGGCTGACCTGTTCCAATCGGGACTTGAGGGCGGCGATGCTCCGGTTCAACTGGGCGATCTGAGCCCGGGCGCTGGCCGAAAGGCGTCGCTCCTCCGAAAGGGCCTGCTCCTGTTCACCGATCAGAGCGGATAGGGCCTGAATCCGAATCTCCTTGTGCTGGATAGCCTGTTGGGCCAGCAGTGTGCGCTCCTGAGCATCGGCCATCCGGGCCTCAAGGGCTTTCGAGCGGTCCCGCAGCATCCCGATCTCTGTCTGGCTGGACTGCAACGCAGTGGTCATGCCGCCGATGCGCTCCTCGAGTTCCCGGCGCAGTAGCCGCAGGGCGTCGATATCTTCGTGCAGACTGCCTATCATCAGCAGCTGCTGCTCGATCTGCGTCTGATCCTGCCGGGCGCCGGCCGCCATCTGCGTGACCGTATCATCCAGCATCGCTTTGGTGTCGGTAAGGGTGCCCACCGTGAAGGACAATTCGGTGATAGTGGCCGCCAACTCCCTGTTGCGCTGGTCTTCGAGCCCCAACTGGGACGTCAAGTCGTTGACTTTGCGCTGCAGAAGGGCCAGTTCGCTCTCCTGCCCGGAGAGGACCTGGCTCAGCAGGAACTGAGCGATAGAAAAAATCAGGACAAGAAATATGACCACCATGAGAAGCGCACTGAGCGCGTCCACATACCCGGGCCAGACATTGAATTCACGCGGGGAACGTTTGGCGATAGTCGACATGGCTCAGGTACTCATGGCCGCGACAGAGCGAACGTCAGGTGCGGGCGTGGCAGATGGTCGATCGGACAGCACCTGCGCGACCATGCGGTTGTTTTCGCGCAGTTCCTGTGTCATCAGGATCAGCTGGTCCTTGATCTCATGAGATCCCTGGGGCATCGGCAGGGCCTCGAAGCCTGACGCCTGGCCATCTGCCTTGTCGATCAGATGCGTCACCTCGGACAGCCACTCCTCCAGTTCATTGAAAAAGCGGTTCTGGGCATGCCCCGCCTGGAGATCAATAAACCCTAAGACCAGCGACCCGCCGAGGCCGAACAGGGAAGAGCTGAAGGCCGTACCCATGCCGCTCAAGGGGCCCTGGAGACCGGTTTTAAGGTTTTCGAACACCGCTGCAAAGTCGTGCCGGGCCACCTCCATCCCCTCGATGACGCGCCAGACCGAAGAGATGGTCCCCAATAGCCCCCAAAATGTTCCCAGAAGGCCCAGGAAAACCAGGAGCCCGATCATATAGCGGGAGACGTCGCGAGATTCTTCCAGTCGCCCGCGAATCCCGTCCAGAACGGTCCGCATGGAAAAGGCCGACAGTGAGAAGCGATCCCGATTGAGGCCCTCCAGGTGCTTGGCCAGAGGCTTCATCAGGCGGGTGGGCTCGGAGACCGAAATCCCGATATTCCCCGTACGGAACATCTTGATCCAGTGCAGTTCCGGTTCCAGGGCGAAAACCTGGCGCATGTTAATGGCAATGCCGGCGACCAGTGCCGCCAGGATCAGCAGGTTGAACCCCCAGTTGGCCATGAAGGCCATCTTCAGGGGTGCAAACATCAGCAGACAGACAACGGCGACAATCCCCAGATAGAGGGTCATCCAATAAAGTTGATGGCGTGGATGGTTCATCGGACTTCCTTTGTATGGTTTGTGCGTTCTCCGGACGGGTGTTATAGACTCGGTGTCTGGAACACCCGATCAGAGAATTATTATCAAATAATGTGCCACTTTTAGACGATTATATTTAATATGGAATATCAACGGATTGGACTGCGACGGGGGTTAAAACCGGCAGCGTCTTGACAACGGCCGTCAGAAAGCGGTCACCGTTCACGGGCGCCGCGCGACCATGGGCAGGCAGAAAATTTTTGAGGCCCTCTTGTTCATCCGCAACGGGTAGCTTTCGCTCCGGGCCGGTTTTTTCCCAGTTTCCGGGCAAAATCCTTAACGTTCCGTTTCTTTTTGAAATCCGTCAAGCGGCAAACTATTTGTACGTTAGCGCCTAAATATTTCATCAAAAATGCCGATATATCCATTCAGCAGATTGAAGACTCCGCGCAGCCACATAAGGTGGCTGTGGCGGGACATGGGAGTGTTATCAATGACAGTGAAAATCGCCATTTTCATTCTTGCCGCCCTGATCCTTGCCGCGATGCCGGCTTATGCCAATCAGGCGGCTGTCATACCAGCATATTCGCTGGTATCGGCATTTCAATCGTCGATGGAAGAATATCAAAATTTTATAAACAGCCAAAACCGCGCCGCAGCACGGAGGCTGCTGAATTCCGAAAAAATCTTTCTTTCGCCGAGAGATGTCCGGGTCGAAGTAGTGACGGTTGACGAAAGCATCGCCAAGGTGAAATTGAGCCGCCTGGATGAAAATGCCCAACCGGTCACATTGTATTTCTGGACCCTGGCCGAACAGCTGAAAATCCTGCCGCAAGAATAGCCCCTGCCAACCCGGCCTCGGCATGGGTAACCCTCCACCCGGGACACCTGTTTTTTTGTAAGATTAGAAGCTATTCCCTGTCTGCCCTTTCGGGGGAAGGGCTGGCGCGGGCCGGCAAGGTGAACATGAAAAAACAGCACGTCAGTGGCCGATCCGCTCTATTTTCCAGGCGATATCGGGCAACATCTGACTTGATTGTTGGATGGGGTTCAGGTATTTGTATTTTGATTCTCGCCACATACAATCAATTTCAACTCGGCGCAGTGGTCTGGCCGACAGCCCCTTGTCTCAGCATCCCTGAGTTGCCGACAACGCATGGATTATCAAATCATGAATCGATCGATCATTAAAAGCACCAGCCGGTATGTGCCGGACCGACACGTCACCAACCATGAGCTGTCTGAATTGATGGACACCTCGGATGAATGGATTCGTCAACGCACGGGGATCGAGGCCAGGTATTGGGTCAACGCAGGTGATGACCTGGGCACGTCGGATCTGGCACTGGAAGCATCAACGATCGCCCTTGAGAGAGCCGGGTGGGCCCCCACCGATCTGGACTTGATTGTATTTGCCACCATGACCTCGGATGTCTACGTTCCCGGCTCCGGCGTCATTCTGCAGCACAAGTTGGGGGCTGAAAAAGTCCCGGCACTGGACATTCGCCAACAGTGCACCGGCTTTCTGCATGGATTGGAATTGTGCGATGCCTACATTAAAAGTGGCAAGGCGCGGAAAATCCTGCTGGTCGGGGCCGAAACCCAGAGCCGGTTTCTGGAACTGAACACGCAGAATCGCGATACCGCCGTCATTTTCGCCGACGGTGCCGGCGCAGTCTGCATCGAGGCTGAAGAGACCGACGAAGAGACCGGCATTCTGGCGGCTGTCTTTCATGCTGATGGAAAATATGCCGACGTATTGCGCGTGGGCGTCCCTTCCCGAAAAAGCGGCCCGGTCATGAACGCTGAGGTGCAGGCCAGACAGGAGTATTTACCCTACATGGACGGAAAAGCCGTGTTCAAACTGGCGGTCACCCGACTGCCGACAGTGGCCCGGGAACTGCTGGAAAAAGCCGGTATGCAATTGGAGGATATTGACATGGTCGTTCCCCACCAGGCCAACCTGCGAATCAATGAAGCCTTCAGGAAGCGCATGAATATTCCTGAAAATAAGATCTATAATAACATTCAGCACTATGGAAACACCACCGCCGCCACGATTCCCATCGCCCTGGATGAGCTGATTGAGAAAGGGATGCTCAAGTCCGGCGACAATGTCATGTTCATTGGCCTGGGCGCGGGTGTCACCTGGGGTGGGGTTATATACAGGCTTCCCTAGTTAGTGTCGATCCACAAATGGCCAATTTGCCTATTTCTGGATGGACACTAGTTATCCAATCGTATTTGGCTGAGGATAAGTGTCGTCCGCATCATCGCATGAGAAAACTTGTCTTGGCGTCGGATCGTTGGCAGCCATCTTGAAAAATGCAACCAGGGATGCCATCCTTCCGGCAAGGCGAGTGGCAACATTCAAGCGTTCCGGCAAGTTGCGGAAGAAAGCGAATGAGGAGCAATGAAGCGCCAACAGAATCGCCAGAAACGCTCACGCCGCACCTCCTATATCATCGCTGCGTATACGGTTAAAGAGGGAACTCACCGGGATGTGATCAAGAACATTGGTGCGGGTGGCCTGTTCATCCGGACATCCAGGAAGGTTGCCGAAGGGCAGTCCATCGTACTCGAATTTCCATTGTTTCGCTTTGACAATACGATCAAGGTCTCTGGAACGGTGGTTCGCGCTGATTCTGACGGGTTCGCCGTAGCTTTTGATAAGCTTCTTGACGTCCTTCAGGCTAAAAATGGTCAACTCCCGAATATAGTCCATGAGATCGATCGGTCAACTTAAGAATTATTGGGTTGGCCGTTGAAAAATCGTTTAGCAGGACATCGGGAAAACAATCGGAGTAAGGAGCAGTAATATTTCGGCGATCAAGCCATGAATCCTCTCAAAGGGTCAGGTGAGTTCAGTAAAATAGGTGTGGCCACCATTATCATGATGGCCAGCATTTTCCTCAGTCGCCTCACCGGCATCGCCAGAGAGATGTTGCTTGCCGCGATGGCGGGAGCCGGAACGGAAGTCGATGCCTATCGCGTGGCGTTCGTGTTGCCCGAAATACTCAATCACATCCTGGCCAGCGGCTTCTTATCGGTGACCTTCATCCCCATTTTCTCGCGCTACCTGGCCGAAGGGAAGGAAATCGATGGATGGCGAACCTTTTCCAATATCTCGACAGTGTTCGGAATCCTCCTCATCGTGCTCATCGTGGCGGGAATGATTGTGGCCCCCATCGTGGTGCCCCTTTTGGCACCGGGGCGCCATGACCCTCAATTTATCGCTCTGGCCGTAAGAATGACCCGTATTACCCTGCCGGCCCAATTCTTCTTCTTCGCCGGCGGCATGCTGATGGCGGTGCAATATGCAAAGAAGCGCTTCCTGTTCCCGGCCCTGGCACCTTTGATTTACAATCTCGGCATCATTTCCGGCGGGTGGTTGCTCGGCCGCCGGTTGGGCGTGGAGGGTTTTTGCTGGGGCGCTCTGGCGGGTGCAGCGATAGGCAGCTTTGCGATCCAGATCCTCGGTGCCGTTCGAATCGGCATCAAATATCGGCCCGCCATGGACTTCACCCACCCGGACCTTCGGCGCTATGTCTTATTGACCTTACCCCTGATGATCGGGCTGACCATGGTTTTCTCGACGGAACTGTTCTCAAAATTCTTCGGCAGCTTCCTGCCGGCGGGAGCCATTGCGTGGATTGATTATGCCATGCGTGTCATGCTGATGTTGGTCGGCTTCTTCGGACAGGCCGTAGGGGTCGCCTCCTATCCCTATATGGCGCAGCTGGCCGTTCAAGGGCGCCTGTCAGAGTTAAATGATGTCATCAACACCATCTTGCGTTACCTATCCATCGTCATCCCGGTATCCATTCTGGTGGCTGTGCTGCGGCATGAAATTGTCTACGTGCTTTTTGAGCGGGGCCGATTTTCTCCTGAAGATACGAAAATGACGGCCTTGACGTTGTCCTGCCTGATGGTTGGAGCGGTTGCCTTCATCTCCCAAACCGTCGTCAATCGTGGTTTCTATGCGACTCAAAACACCCTGTTGCCGGCGCTTTTCGGCACCATTGCCGTGGTTCTGGGCCTGCCGGTGTACTGGGCCGGGTTAAAGATGATGGGCGTTGCCGGGGTTGGCCTGGCCATATCCGTGTCTGCCATCCTCCAGACTATCCTCCTGTTTTCCGTCTGGAATCGGCGCAGCAAGAATACGGCCGCCATCGGTGTGTATCGCGCCTATCTGAACGCAGCCATTGGCGCACTGGTCATCGGGGCAATACTCTGGCTGGTGCACGGCGCGCTCCAAATGAGCCTCGGCAGCCAGACGCTGGTCACCAACCTGGCAGTGATCTGTATCGTTTCAGGAGTTTTTATTGTTTTAACCGGGTTGTGGGGCTGGATCTTTAAAATCGAGGCTATCCAATATTTGTTCAGTCGCTTCTCATCCTTATTTTTTAGGAAAAGCTGACACGTTTACTGTCGAGGGTTCAACCTTTGGTTGGATAAAATCGACCGATTGTTGGTTTACAAACAAAACAAGCTTTACCCCAACGTTGCAAAAGCTGGAGGGCTTCAGAGCCAAGGCGTCAAGGGTGAAGCTGTAATCGGCTACCGCGATCCCTTGACTACGCGGGTCGCAGATCCCGTTGAAGACGGGAATCTGAAGTCCTCCAGCTTTCCTGAAAGGTAAAAACAATGAGAAAAACCGTGACATTCTTGGACTTCACCATTCGTGACATCCAGAAAATGATAACAACTTGACTATATCAAGTATTTTTATGCAACATTGGGGTTTATTTTGGTTATGCATCCTCATATCCCTGGCAGGCTGCTAAATTCTATAGTCGACATGTCCGATCGTAAGGGCTGTTCTGGAAACTGACCGATGGAAACCGTGATAAAAATTCTGCCCATTATCGTTGTCGTCCTGGTTGTTTTTCTCATCAGGGAAGGCCTCACGTATTACAAGTACGTGAAGTACTGCAAACTTCATGAAGCCGCCAAGACCGGCAACATCAATACCGTTCGCAGGCTCCTTGAAGAGGGACACCCGGTAAATGCCGTCGACCCAAGCTTCGGTTTGACGCCGCTTCACTTTGCCGTGCGAAACGGTAGTATCGAGGTCGCTCGGTTGCTCATTGAAAATGGCGCCAGTCTCAACCAACCGTCAACCCAAGGGATAACTCCGCTTGACTGGATGTCAACGTACCTCGACCCCAACCAGCGCGCTGCGCTGTTGCGTGCTGCCGCTGGCGACCGGGAAACCGATGATGTTTAATCTTTATTTACAGTATAATGGCGATTGTGTAAGATGATATGGTGTTTTAATTTCTACCACTCGAGTAAAGGAATCCAGCATGGCTATACATCTGTTGCCTCTGGCCAAACTGGCACTCATGGCCGGAAAAGCGGGAACATCCAAAGCCACCGGCGCTGCCATGGTCAAACAGGCGGCTGCCCTCTCGGTACACAAACAGGCACCCGGTTGGGTGATAAAGGGGGCATTGGCCGGCCTGGTCGGATTTAACCTGCTGTTTCTACTGGTCCTGGCCCATAAGCGCAATGTGTTCAAATCGCCCACCCAAGTCGGCAGTGCCTGCCCTCACTGCAAGCATTTTATCAATTTAAATGAACTCTCCCGCGCCTTCCATCCCCGACTGGTCGACAAGGAATTTATCTTCAGTGGAACGTGTCCGTCCTGCAACGAGATCCTCTCTATTCGGGATAGCGGTCTGAAGTCAATCTCCTGATACAATCCCGCCTACCCAATCATATAAGCACCAAACCCTTGACAAGAAACGGAATTTTTGTAAACGTGGAGTTGTTTCACCTGACAGGACCACGCCCGTCTGCCTGAGGAGTCACTGACCATGAAAATGACATCTCTGATCGGACACACCGATTGTTAGGCATCATCGGCATTATCTTTGGAACTGTAATCATCGCCTGGATCAGACAGGAGAAACCATGGCACTGACGAAATATGGCATCATTAAACAAGTCTACAATGAACTCAGATTACCCAAGAATCAATCTGTTGAAATCGTAGAGTCCCTCCTTGAGATTATCAAGGCGACACTGGCGTCGGGTGATGATCTACTTGTCAGCGGGTTCGGTAAGTTCTGCGTCCGGGATAAGAAGCAAAGGAAGGGCCGCAACCTGGTCACGGGTGAGAACGTAACCCTTCCGGCGAGACGGGTGGTGACATTCAGGTGCTCTGGCAAGTTGCGGGACAAGGTGAACGTCGCCATGAACACAGGATCGGAACGACGTCGCTATCCCCGCCACGCCGCCGCGTTTACCGTGAAGTACACCGTCAACTCGGTGACGTATCGGGATCTGGTCAGGGACGTTAGTTCGGGAGGCATCTATATCGGCAACTGGAGAGCGATCAAGGATGGGCAGCGAATCAGCCTGCATTTTCCGGTGTCTGCCTTAGACCAAAAGTCCAGTGTAACAGGAACCGTGATGCGCTCTCAGGACAGGGGGTTCGCGGTGATATTTGACAATCCGATTAATGAGAAGATCTGCCGGACCTGTCAAGACCCAGGGCTCGAAATTGAGCGATATCAAACGATAAAACCTCATGCTCATGAATCTCGACTCCTCCACCAACGGCTAGGCACCTGACGACAGACGCTGCTACATCGCCTGCAAACCGGATATTGGTTATGTAATCATAAGTACGCCTCATTCCTTCAAATTCGCAAGCCTTGATCTCGGGCTTTTTACGAATCCGTTTAAAATGAGACTTTTTACGACTTCATCAAGCTTGATGCTTCCAACGCTTGCCATTCAGCATCTCGTGATTAATATACATTCGTCTCGAAATCGACTTGAAGGCTTTACGGCCAGGTTATGCGTTGTCTTTCCTGCGCTCAAAATGTTTTTCAACACCCTAATTTTAAAAAGGAGTCATCATGAAGATAATTAATTGGTTTGCCTTGCCTGTCTTTCTGGTAATGGCAGCAGCCAGTTTCAACGTTGCCCATGCCGATCAATATTCCGATACCGTTGATGTTTTTAAAAAATCGCCGGCGGTGAAGCCCTTTATCGACAATTGCTATGGTTATGCGGTTTTTCCGACAGTGGGCAAAGGGGGGTTCGTTGTCGGGGGCTCATACGGCACCGGGCAAGTATATGTGCAAGGCAAGGTCACCGGCACCGCCAAACTGATCAAGGGAACCATCGGCCTTCAAGCCGGTGGGCAGGCCTTTAGCCAGTTGGTCTTTTTTGAGGACAAGCGTGCCTATGATGAATTCACCAGCGGCAGCTTCGAATTGGGCGCCGATGCGTCCGCGGTTGCCATTACTGCTGGCGCGCAGGCAAGTGCCGGTACCGAAGGCGCCAGTGCCGGTGCCAGCGCCGGCCCGGCCACCGGGAAGCAGGCCTCCACAAGTTACCATAAGGGCATAGCCGTGTTCGTCCATGCTAAAGGCGGACTGATGTTTGAAGCCTCCATAGGCGGGCAGAAGTTCAGCTTTGAACCCAAGACCTAAGCCGCGGTTGGCGGCCTAACCGTCGGCAACAACGCGACCATTAACGCATGAATCAGAGGGCAGTCCTGTCAGAGCAATGCCATTTGTATTTACTAGCAGCTACATGTATTCTGGGCCCTGTAATGGTTTGTGGTGGCATATACAACGCCAAGTGATTCTTTTCCTTCCGGTGCTGTCAAGTGTGAGCGGAATAAGGCAAAATAGGGGCCAGCACAGGGCGAGGGCCTTACAAAGATTACCTTGATTCGAAGGTCCTCAAGAAAATATTGGTCGTTGTCTATCTTACCGACTAGGACCCTGGCGTGACAGTATTAGTGGTTAGTCCAAGCTCGGACATCTGTTCTGAAATTTTCTCGGCGCTTAGTCGATCGACCTGCTGCACAATCAGCATCTTGCCCTGCATGTCTATTTCAGCCGCAATCGGGGTCACCTCGATATTTTTCTCTGCAAGCAGCTGGGCGTAGCGAACGGCCTCTTCGTAATTGTGGAAGGAGCCCACATATATAGCGAGCTTGTCGCCTTCAGGCAAAACAAAGGCGTCAACCGATTTCCGTATGGTCTCCAAGCGCACGTAGGCCGATTCAGGAATATACCGTCCCTCGAGCAGCCGGGTGACCTTGACCCTGCTGGTACACAATGTTGATTGGGCATCGAATCCGAGGTCCTGCAATCTGTCTATGGCCTGTGCCATCACTCGTTCTTTGTTGCAAGGGCCGATTTCGATCGAATTGAGCAGGCCCGCATTGGCCACTGAGCGTGTATCAGGCCTTTTAGCCGGAGCAGTGTGGTCTTTGGTTCCTACAGAATCGGAACCCGTGCCCTGAGTTTGATGGGACTGCGCTGTCCGGGATTCAGCCCGGTAAGATTGAACCGCAGCGGGTAATACAATTGCTTGTGATAGCCTGCTCAGATCGGTGGGAATCTCCTCAACGCCTGTGGTTTCCGCAACCTGCAGTTCTCCACCAAGACTCAGAATACGGTAAGCGGTAATAATCTCGTCAACACTGACGCTAACCAGCTGACGGGCGGATTGAAAATATTCTTTCTCGGCATTGAGGACATCGAGGAGACTTCGACGGGAAACACTGTATTGTTTCATGTATGCGTCAAAGGTCTGATTACTTGAATCCACCGCTACCCGGTAGGCTTTTTTTTGGCTCTGCAGAGAAAGGTAATCAGCCCAGGCGATAGCGGTCGATTCGCGAAGTTCAATCAGCTTGTCATCCCGGTTCGAGCGGCTTTGATATTTTCGCGACAGGGCCGCGTTGGTCGCTTGTTTATCCTGACCTCCCTTGAACAGGTTCCAGCGCATGACCAACATGGCATCGTTGGTATGCTGCCAGGATGGATCCCCTTCAAGCTGATCGTGGTAGCGACTGCTCAATTCAACATTGAATTTTGGTTTGTAGGCGGAGCGGGCCAAATCCACTCGGGCTTCGGCCTCCAGAACCCTGGCGTTGATGGCAATCAGTCCGGGATTTTTCTGCTCCGCCCACGTCAATGCATCCTCCAGAGAACCGGGCATGGTATTCGGAAGTTTAGCGAAGGCCAATTCTCCCGGCTTTACACCAACCACACGTTCATAATTTGAAATCGCTCCGCTAAGGTCGCTTTGGCTGATAATCAGGACCGACTGGGCCCGTAACATCCGGGTTTGGGTCTGGGTAACATCGGCGATATTGCCATAGCCGGCCTGTTCGATATCGGAAAGTGCCCGGTAGATATCCTGATGAACCTGGAGATCCTTTTCAGCCAGGGCAACCAGTTCACGCTGCCGATATACATCAAGGTGGGCGCTTATCGCATTCAGGGAAAACGCCAGGGTTGCCTCTTGAAGGCCATAGTCAGCTGATTCCAATATGGCCCGCTGGATGGACACAGTCTGGCTGGTTTCGCCACCGTCATAAACCTTCTGGGTCAATCTCAACGTGGCATCTCCCCGGGAATTCCATTCAGAATCCGACGGATCGGCGCCAGGTAGTCGGGCAACGCTGTCGCTATGCTGTCCGGCACCGTACCCCAGCAGAAGATCGATCGAAGGGCGGTAGCCCGCACGGGCTCGCTTGAGGTCGTATTCAATCGCCTCGTTGCTGTGGACCAGTGCCTGCAGCTGCGGACTAAAAGATAGCGCCTGCTCGACTGATTGGTAGAGCGTCGTCACCTGAGCCTGCGCGTATAAAGGGACCGACGCGATCCAACACAGATAGAAGATTAGGCGATAAACAGTTTTATTGAATGCCATTGAACGGCCTGTGATAACGAAACCAAATACCATACGGGAAACAGCCCTATAAAAAGATACTGTTTGCAACTTCTGCATACTCATCTGCCGCGGTGTTCCTGAAATTCAGGCATTGTTCAACCGTCATGTCAATTGTAGACCAGACTGTGGGATCAACAGCAAAAGCCCCTTCCCCGAAAACGCCTTCTTCAAGTTCAGACAACACCAGCAAGGCGCTGAGATGCAACAACGATGTTTCCGCGATATAGTGAGTCGCTTTGTCCGGTTCGGGGTGAAAATAGGTGATGGCCTGGAGCTTTTTGGGCAGGTCCCACTGTCTCATCACATAGCCACCCACCTGTGCATAATCAAACCCGAGCGCATCCCTTTCCACCTGGTACAAGGGTCGACCCAGTTTCCTTGCATCTAAAAGGGCTTTTTGGGATTCTTCCGGAATGGCCATATACATAAACAGATGGCCGATATCATGCAGCAGGCCCATCACGAAAAGTCGATCACTGTCCATCACCTCGCATTCAGCAGCAAGCATTTTGCTCATCACGGCACAGTAAAAACTGCGCTGCCAGAATTTTTTCATGTTCATCACGTCATTTTCAATCCCCTCGAAAGCTTGGGCTACCGAGGCACTGAGAACGATGTCATGAACCTGGCGAATTCCCAGTAGACTCACCGCATGGCTGATGGTTTCGATTTGACGAACCCGTCGATTCACAGGATTGTTGACCGCCCGCAGAAAACGGGTGGCCATACCCGGGTCACGGCCCACCAAAAGGGCGACTTCCGCCATGGTAAAATCCGGATCGTCAACCAATTCCTTCAATTTAAGATAGATATCTGGCAACGAAATCAGTTGTGCTGATTTTACAACAGTTTGAAACACGACGTCTCTTCCTCGTATATATCGTTTGGTTGAGAATTGTAGACGCTATCGGTGACTTGACCAGCTTTATTCCCAATCCTAACTCGCCAGCGCCATCGGTTGTTTTTGTAACATGTCCACAACCTCGTCGTGGGGTACTGGGCGGCTGAAATAATATCCCTGCAGATATTCACAACCCAGAGCAACCAGGTGATCGGCCTGGTGCTTTTCCTCGACCCCCTCCGCAACCACGTCGAGCCCCAGCTCATGGGCCATGGACACGATGGATGCGACCAGTTTATCGGCATTTTCATTTTTATTGAGATCAGATATAAAAGACCGGTCAATTTTCAGACAGGAAAGCGGGATTTTCCTTAAATAAGACAGTGACGAATATCCAGTACCAAAATCGTCCATGGTCACCCGAATGCCCATATCCTTGATCTGGTTCAGCACGGCATAAGGTTTATCGTCGGTAGTAATTAGAGAGCTTTCCGTCAACTCGATTTCAAGTAGACTCCTATCTATATTGAATTCGTCAAGAATATGCGCAATCCGGCTGGCCAGATTTTGTTGACGCAGCTGGACCCCCGAGATATTGACCGCGATCGGCTTGACCGCCAGTCCTGAATCCATCCAGGACCTGAGTTGTCGGCATGCGGTATAAATAACCCAGTCGCCGATCCTGTCGATCAGCCCGGCCTGCTCCGCAACCGGGATAAATTTATCCGGCGGTACAAACCCCAGACGTCCACTCTGCCAGCGAAGCAGGGCTTCAAATCCAGCAATCTGCTGCGTCGCAGAATCGATCTTGGGTTGATAGTGCAGTTGCAGTTCATCATTCTCAATAGCTTCATGCAGTGAATTTTCAATCTTTAGCTGGTTGGCCGCCTTGTTATTCAGATCTTCGGACGCGAACAAATAGCGATCGTTCCCGTTGAGTTTTTGGGCATAACTGCAGGCATTGGTGGCGCTGCTGTACAACGCCTCCACAGTCTGTCCATCGTGGGGGAAGATACTGACCCCGAAATAGGCAGAGGTATATATTTCATGCCCATTGATCGTGAACGGTTTATCGAAGGAATCCAGCAACCGTTTCATCACCCAGGTAACATGGTCGACCTGCTGGATATCGGTCAGCAGGATGCCGAACTCCATCTCGTTGATCAGCGACACCGTTGACATGCCTTTAACATTATCGAATACGGCCACCGTGTCGATATTTTCGCGGATGACAACGTTCAAGCGATGTCCACAGGCTTTGACCAATTGTCCGGCAACCTTGCGCCCGATTGTTTCGTGTATCCGTTTGATTGTGTCGATGGTCAACGACAATACCGCTACCAGATAATTCTTTCTTTTAGCCCGGGCGATCTCATGGGCGATGCGATCTTCAAACAGCGAGCGGGTCGGCAAACCGGTCTTCAGATCATACATTTCATAGTGTTCGATCTCTAAGGTGCGTTTTTCCAGTAGTCCTTCCAACTCCACTACACGACGTTGCAATTGCGCCTGATCCGTATCCATCGGTGTCGATTGCCCCGGTTGTACAACCGGTTCCTGCGTTTCCGGGCCGCTCTCCACGTCGGCGACAGCATCACTATCCTGCCCCCAGATGATAACCCGGTTCCGGCCGCTTTTTTTAGCTGCATAGAGTGCTTTGTCGGCCTGGTTGATCAATTCGTCGGGCGTATTGGCATTTGATTCAATGGCGGCGACCCCCAGGCTTGCCGTGATTTTGACCCCTGAACAGGAACTTTTTTCGATGGCCTGCCGGATGCGCTCGGCAATTTTAACGGCCGTGTCCAGAGCCAGCGTGGGCAATACCACACAGAACTCTTCACCGCCGTAGCGCCCGACCAGGTCGGTCTCACGGGTGCAAGTTTTGAGAACATCGGCTACGGCCTTGATCACCTGATCCCCCGTGGCGTGCCCAAAACGATCATTAACCGATTTGAAGAAATCGATATCCAGCATCATGCAGGACAGATGACCGCCATCCGCTTTTGCCTGAGTAAACAATTCGTCGAAATATTGAGCCAGTGAGCGCCGGTTTAAACAGAGCGTCAAGGGGTCGCGGTTGGCCAGGGTCTCGAGCTCCTGACTTTTCACCTGGATTTCATCATTGGCCGACTGAAGCTTTTCTAACATATTGTTCAGTTCAAAATTTTTTTCCTCCAACTGGGTGATATCGTCAAAGGTCAACAGGGTGCCGCGAGATGACCCCGCATTGTCGGTCAGCACCGTTACATTGACGGCAAGCTTGATCTTTCTGCCCTGATTGTCCAGCAAGCTCAGGGATGCGCCAATATGTTCTCGACCGTCTTGCAGCACCCTTAACCAGGGCAGTTGCCTGACCTGTTCCGACGTTTTACAATTCAACCAGCCCAGTTCCGATCCTTTCAATCCGAGCATGGTTTCGGGCGACTTACCGAACAAGGCGGCAAAGGAATGGTTCGCCATCACGATCTGTTCGTCTTTGTCCAGAATCAGCACCCCTTCATGAAGCGCATCGAAGGCCTTCTGGACCCGTTTCGGAATTACTGCCGTGGGATCGAGTTCGCGCAAAGTCCGTTTGATGACCAGGAAATAGCAGATAAAACTGCTCAGGCCGATAAAGATCAGCAGCTCGACAAAAGAACTGGCCAACACGATACCGGTATTGCCTGACCAGAAAGGGGCGAAGCGGATTTCCACCGTGGCCCATTTTTCATCGTTGCGATACACCGGTACATGGACATGGGTCGGCGTCGATTTTCCATCGACCGGGGGTTTCCAGTGCGCCAGGTGTTCACCCACCAGGGCAATCAAATTGCCGTTATCCGTGCGGATCGCCGCCGAGCGGATGTCTTTGTTGCGCTCCACCACCGCCCGCAGCGTGTTGCGGATGGTGTTTAATTCTCCTTTTTCAGCCGCGGAAGCGAACTGCAGCGCCAGCGATTCACTCAATCCCTTGCGCAGCTCGAGAGCCGATTCAGAGGCGTCGGGGATCAACCCGATCTGGTCGGCCACAATCAGCAGATTGACTATCAACAAAGCCAGCGCAATGCTGAGCCGTATGGCAGGGGTTTTAAATATCATTGCTCATCGCGGTCAAATAAGGTTTCCGGTTGCTGTGAGACGTTATCCGGTGCCTCTTCTTTGCCTTTCTTATCTTTTTTCTTACCGGAAAAAATGACGATCGGGTCAAAGCCGCGCCAAAGCGGCAAGGTTGACACCATGCTGGCAACCATTGATCCGGCCCGTAAAAAATAGCTGACGATACCGACGGTAAAGGTTGTCATGGATGCGGTGACAATTTTCGCTTTCACCGCTTTCGCCTGTTGTTCCGATTGGAACGTCTCGTCGATTTCCTCCCGCAGATGGTCGTATTCCTCATTGTTGACCAACCGCTCCCACTCCTCATACGCAATATCTATGCCGTCACTATCGGTCAACTCGTTGTTGGCCGTGGATACTTCAGGTGCTTCAAAATTAACATGCAAATGTTCTTCAGCAGCGATTTCTTTGTACAAATCGTTGTCGAAATAAGTGTATGCACGCCTGTCCTTTCGCGATTCGGGCCGGGTGTCTGCATCGTTTTCATCGGTCAGGTAAATAATATCTTGAGTCTCACCGGATTGCGGGTCATTCATCAGCACGAATGACTCATCTGGATCGGATGTATAGTCCACTGTCAAATATTCGTCGGTTATCGGCTCGGGATCATCTTCGGCAGGGGGATCTTCGCCAGGCGCTGCATCAGTCGGGTCACCCGTATCCGAATCGTCGTCCGCGTCCGTATCGGTATCATCGACAGGCGGTCCCGAGCCCGTGGTCGTCCCGGCTACAGTAATTGTAAATCCCTGCGTGTCGGTAAGGAGGCCATCGGAGGCCGTCACCACCACGTTGTGAGTACCCACATCAGTATTGTTTGGGGTGCCGGACAGGGTAGCGGTGCCATCACCGTTGTCAACCAGGTTCAGCCAGCTTGGCAGGCTTGCAGCGGAGATGGTCAGGCTCGTCCCGCTATCCGGGTCAGTGGTAGTGATGGTGTAACTATAGGCCGCATTCTCGGTGGCGGCAGTCACCCCAGCAGAGGTCACAATTGGTGCATCGTTGACCGGGTTGACGGTGACCGCCACCGTCGCCACGTTCGAGTTCAGAGCACCATCGTTGGCTCTGTATGTAAAGCTGTCGGTCCCGTTCCAGTTGGCATCGGGAGTGTAATTGAAACTGCCGTCGGCATTGAGCGTCAGGCTGCCGTGCGAGGGTCCGCTGACCAGGCTGGCGGTGAGGCTGTCGCCGTCCACATCGCTGTCGTTGGCCAAGACATTACCGGCAATCACGGTGTCTTCGTTGCCACTGAAGCTGTTGTTCACAGCTGATGGTGCGATATTGATGTCGTTGACGGTAATGGTAAACGTCTCACTGTCCACCAGGTTGCCGGTACCGTTATCGGTAACAGTGATAGTGACAGCCGGCGTCAACCCACCCTGGAGTTCGGTCGGGGTCCAGGTAAAGACACCCGTATTGGCGTCGATGCTCATGCCCAATGCAATCGAGGCGGCATCCAGGCTATAGGTCAACGTGTCGGCTGGTAGGTCTGCGTCAGTGGCGGTGGCAGTGAACGTCAGGGTGGCCAGCTCATCAACGGTTTGATTACCGATGGCTCCCAAAACCGGGGCGACGTTTATCTCGTTTACGGTGATGGTGAAGGTTTCGCTGTCGAATAGATTGCCAGTTCCGTTGTCAGTAACCGTGACAGTGACAGACGGGGTGATACCGCCCTGGGCCCCGGTTGGTGTCCAGGTGAAGACACCCGTGTTGGCATCGATGCTCATACCCAATGCGATGGATGCCGCATCGAGGGTGTAGGTCAGGGTGTCTGCGGGAAGATCCGCATCGCTGGCGGTAGCGGTAAAGGTCAAGGTGGCCAGTTCATCCACCGTTTGATTACCAATGGCACCCAGTACCGGTGCCACATTAATGTCGTTGACGGTGATGGTGAATGTCTCACTGTCGATCAGGTTGCCGGTGCCGTTGTCGGTTACGGTAACGGTGACAGACGGGGTCAATCCACCCTGTGCTTCAGTCGGCGTCCAGGTGAAGACACCCGT
>NZ_JASJGN010000124.1:0-4881 GCF_033791525.1 Desulfosarcina sp. | reverse complement strand
GCGGCTTCCTGTGTCTGGCCGAAAGCGCGGAGTCCGGCCGGTTTGTCCCAAAGGAACATTTCAAGCACGAGGATGTAAACGTGAACGAGTGCGATGAGGCCGACAACGATATTGGCAATGGTGGACACAAGCTCTCCTTACATTGTTAAGATACGGTTTTATCAGCCCTTCAAGTACTTCGCTCAGGACCGGCCCGGTCATTTCCTTAGCTATAAGCGAATCATGTCAGCCGAACGGCGGGATTTTGCGGTGAGGGAGTTGATTCCGTCACAAGTGATAGGTGGGGCGCCGCTAAAACGCGAATAGCCGTTGTAGTACCGTAATAACATCCAATTGGGCTCTTGAGCCAATCGTGCCAAGCTTTTTAGTGAGTCGCACTTTGTCTATAGTACGTATCTGGTCTAATACGATTTGTCCTTGTTTCTTTCGAAAAGTGCAGGATACACGGGTGGGGAAATCTTTATGGGCCGAGGTCATCGGAGCTATAATCACAGTATGAATGTTTCGATTCATTTCATCGGGTGAGACAATCAAACAAGGCCTGGTTTTTTTAATTTCAGATTCGACAGTAGGATCAAGACTCACTAAGTAAACGTCAAAGCGTTTCACTACCATTGCCATACATTTGAAATGCCATCGTCAAAAATTAGTTCGTCGTCACCTTTTTCGCCCATACTTTTAAAAGCAGCATCCCAACCCTCTCGGACATTTTTCACAGGTCGTATAATGATTCGATTTTTTTCAACTTCTATTTCAACATCATCCATGATACCTGTTTGCTCAAGAATAGGCTTTGGAATGCGCAGCCCTTGAGAATTACCGATTTTTATTACACGTGCCCTCATTTGGCCTCTCCTTTATAAAAAAGTAGTCACATTGTAATTACATTGATGTAAGAAGTCAAGTTTCGGATATTATGCCTAACGCCCAGTTTTCCCGGGCGCGACGCTCTATCAACGATCCGGTGCAAACTGAGATTAGAAATCGGTTAAATCTCTTCCAGTCCACGCTGGCAACCGTATGGTTTTGTTTGTCGGCCTTTTAAGTTCTGTTCGAACTGAATCCAGCGGGAGCTTTGTTGCGAGCAGCAGATGACATATTGATACCAATGATTTCATTGTCTGCCCATTTTTATAGCAGACTTACAGCCGGTAGCTTTTGATGGGCATTGATACGTGGCGGGTCCCAATGTGGAATATGCTGACCTGGACGGGCATCTGGATCTGACGGGTGACCCCGCATCCGGGGCGGTGCGGTTGCGCAAAGGCATTCTTCACCCCACCGGTCGACCCGGGCTCAGATTCGATCCGGATCACTGATCGACCCATGCTGCGCTTGAGGAAAGTTATCAGGTTCCCTAATATGGGCATAGAAAGACAGAATTTTACCTAATAAAGGCGAGTACAGAACAAACAAAAAGATGAACGGAATGCAGTATTTTACCCAATTAATAATTATGTTAGTGCCATCTGAAACAGATCGGCTGGAGTAAACCCATGGGACAAACGCAGGAAAACAACTATCCGCTCAGGTGGATTACACCGCAAATAGCCGTCGGATATGCTCCCCATTCCCAGGTGGATATTGATTCCGTAAAAGCCCAGGGTATTGCGGCAGTTCTGAATTTGTGCGCCGAATGCTATGACCTGCATGAGATTGAGGCGGCCGCAGGGCTTGAGCTACACTGGTTACCTGTGGCTGATGAAGATGCGCCAGAGCCCGACGCGGCGGAAAAGGCATTGGAATGGTTAGATTCAATATCGGCGCAAGACAAAAAAGTATTGGTGCATTGCCGTTTTGGTATCGGACGCACCGGCACGCTGGTAACCGCTTGGCTGATTAAACAGGGATACGCTCTGGATGACGCTTTGGAGATGCTTAGCCATACGCCGGCAGGACCCAATAGCAGGCGGCAATGGGAATTTTTGAAGGCTTACAGCATATCTATTGGAATGCCTGCCATTCAACAGCCCGCCGATCTTGAAAAACGCCGTTCGCGTTTGGGGAAATTCTTTCGCAAGTATGTCCGGATGCAACATTGGGGAGTCAAATAACCTGCCGTGGCACGCAACGCCGCTAAAGATATCGATGACGAAGCGGGTATGACTTCAAATCCGGTTCACGGTTGGCCCGGATAATCACCCAGATGTTGATGAACCGGTCCATGTTAAAGCATGCATGGGGTGATTCGTCCCGATCGGCTAAGTGTTTTTGCCATGAACTCATACTTTGCTGAAACCAAATCGAAAAATTCTTTTTCGGAGAGTTCTTTCAGGTACAGGTCGGACAAGTACCATCGCTTCGTAAATTTTCCAACCGACCTGAAAATGTCGCAGTTTTTAGCTACCATTAGATCGAAGGCCTTCTTTTTCATTCTCAGGACTCCAGGTGCCATATCGAACCGGGTAAATCCATGGTCTTGATTGATATATTCACCCCTCGCATGAGAAGGTCGCAGAATTTTCTTTTCGAAAACGAGGCCCTCCTGTTCGGAAAACAACTGCGTCGTGCGGGCCACGAGGATATCGAGCAGCATCCGGACCCGCTTCGCTTGGCGGGATCGCGGCAGACAGGACAGGGGTAAATCAGGGGTCTCCCGGATGAACCGGTCGCAGTCCTGCAAGATCTTTCGGGCTCTCCAGTCCGCGATGCGTTTGGCCTTTCCGGTTTTGTAGGTCCACATGCTTCTGCCCAGGTAGGTTTTGGCGCTTTTTTTGGTGTATCGACACAGAAAGGTCAATTCCTCTGCCACGTCCAGATAGAGTGAATAACCGGCTTTCCTACCGGAAATGGCCTCCTTTAATCTCTCGACCTCCCGTTTTCGTCCTTCCTCCAGGGCTTTTTCGGCCTGGTGTTTCAGGGTCATCGCCCGATTGAAAATGTCCCGGGAAACGCTTTTCAGCATGCCGGTTTCGTACCGTTCGACAGACTGTTTCAATATGGCGGTGGGGTGCACGCCCACTATTTCCTGGATAGATCGCAGCACCGGTTTGATCCGGCGGTATGCAACCCTGCCGTCAGGGGGCAGCTTGTCCAGTTCATCGAGCCATCGGTCGAGGAGTTGCCCATCGAGGCCCGCATCCGAAAACTTTTTGCGCATGATGCGCACCAGACTGGATTGCACCGTCCGGATGTGTCCGTTGAAAATCCTGAGGTCCGGCTTGGTGTGGGGTCCTGCGCCGAAGATTTCTCGATAGAGATCCGACTTCGAAACCTCCTCATTGAGAAAAAGCCACAAGCCGGCCATGGCTCTGAAGTCAGCCCCATCTACCTTTTGTGGTTCCTGGGGCTGCGGGGCTTGGCCGAAGAGCGCCCGGTAGTGCCGATCCGATATGGTTTTCACCCGCCTATGAACGATATTATAGACCAGCATGTAAGGCAGTTCCGAACGTTTGGACAGCTCCGGAACGGACATGGTCTTGCGGATTTCGAAGAGACGCTTCAGATTCTGATTCGTGATTTCGATGCGGGGCTTTCTCACCCGTTTTCTGTCGCGATGATTGGTCATAAGCACCACCTGAAAGGACCCGGTTCACACATTATGCGACTATACAGGATCGTGCCCGCTGGCCGCTCTCCCTGGCGGCATCCCGATAGCATTGGTGAAACGCTTCATACGTGGTGGTGCACATGTCACATTTTTGGAGGGCCTCAACCAGACGCGGTTTTTCCAGGGAACAGCATTGACGGGACGTTGGTGATGGTTTAGTCATAATCGATACCTCCTTCTATTTTTTATTGGATAGCAGGCCGATTTTCACACTCGATCAGCAGCATTCGGCCGCTGGATGGTAACAGGGATCATGGATGTTGCCGTCCGCGTCCATGATGTAACAGCAGCAGAGATTGGGATGACCGTCGTCATCGGTTTCAGGCATGCTGCAGTTGTGTGGGTCGTCTTTGGTTTCGTCCATGGCGCCACCTCCCTGTTGGCAGGATCTGGACGGCTGTCCCGCCTGCTAAGTGGTTCTCCTCCCAGACGATCATTGCCATCGCGACCACTGCGTTTGCATGATCAGGATGCAGATCGTTCAGCGGTCGCATTGTATTTTTTAACGGCAGCGTTGATCTTGGACTGCCGATGGACTTCACCTTCGCGGACACGATCGCGACATTCTCCCTGACAACGGCCGGTTATGTCTCTTGACGGCATTTTTTTCATGGGTTTTTCCCTTCATTTTTATTGCGAAGCATCGGGTCTAATACCCCGTCGCTTGCGACGATAAAAAGATCCGATCCTTGGTGATACCCCGCTGCTTGCGGCGGGGTAGTTCATTATATTTGTTTCAACAGACGATATAACTGTTCTAATTATCGGGCCTAATTGCTAATTCGTGCATGCCACGTCTTTTAATCATCGCCTGTCGGATCATTCGGAAAGAATCAATATCTCAGCACCGACGCCGAAATGGGTTGCGTCGTCAACCTTATTGCAACGGATAACCCTGGCAACCGTATGCGACCGATACCCCAAGCAAGCCCGGGGATCGGACTGTTCAATGGTAAATTGAAAAGGGGGCTCGGATGGTGAGGCAGGCACTCCCACATCGTGAGACCCGGGCGTCCTTATTACGACAAAAGATCCGATTAGCGCCTCTTCATCCGATTCGAAATACAAGCCTGTGCTGCTGTAGTTGCGCACGGTGACGATGCGGTCATCGTTTTGATTCAGATAAGCGCATGTCATGCTAACATCTTTGACACACCGCTGCTGCATTCGCCTGTCTGCGGTTTCATGTTTCATCTTCTTTGGTCTCTTCGCTCATTTTACACCTCTGTGGTTTAGCACTTCATCGAATCCTGTCCGAAGCCGAGCTTCGGAACCAACCCTTTGCATGATAACATTACAATTGTCGTGCCGAAGGCATACAAGAGATTATC
>NZ_JASJGN010000123.1:0-4986 GCF_033791525.1 Desulfosarcina sp. | reverse complement strand
GCAATTATAAAGACTCCCATGGTTCCACCTACTGGGATGACCTGGTGGCTGCGGAAAAGGATGCCGGCCAGCGCTACCTGGGGCAGATCGGCCGCACGCATTGGTTGACCGCATTTGCTCCCATGGGGGTTGCCGGCGATGTCCTGGCAGTGGTGGAAGATGCCCGCTGCACCCTGGATCTCACTGCCGAAGACCTCATGGATATGGCCACCGGCTTGGCCCAATTGATGGCCGAATACGACAAGATGGGGGTTTACAGCTTCAACATGAATTTTTTTACCGCCGCCTGGGGCGATGATCATTTTCGTTTTCACCTGCTCTTTTCGCCCCGCACCTTTTTTAACCAGAAGCTGGGCACCCCGGACATCGGCGCCCTGCGCAACCTGTTCAACGAAACCCTGTGCATGGCCTTCCCGGAGGAAATCAACAAGCTGTTAAAGCAAGGCTTCTGAGGCACAACTGTTTTTTCAGGCAAAATGAGCCGGTCAGATGAATTTGTGAATTTTTTTACCCAGAATTATGAAAATTTATTCATAATTTGTTGCCAGCCGCTAAATCTAAAAAGTTTCTTTTCCAGTTGATTTTATTGATTAATTTTGCGTTCTCTTAAAATTTGCATATTTATTGCACTTACACCTGACCGGTATTACTTTTTAGGTATAAATCGTAGACAGGTTTAAGTCCGATCAGGCATTGGTGAAAGCATTTAAAAAATTGGTAAAAACCAAATTCAGCGAGGATAAACAAAATGATTGATAGATTAGATACGCATCCAACGTCGCGGGACTTTAAAGATCTTGATCAGCGAAGTGGAAAAGACAGGCGAGAGATGCATACCATGCTCGACCCCGATAGAGACAAAAGGAAAAAAAATAGGCGAAAAATGAGCCATCGAAGGGTCCCTTAGGACACTTGACCCTCATGCAGTTATTAAACGGCTGAATCCCAATGTCAGTGGCGGTCGGCGCAGTAGCCATCCAGCGAAGCCGACTGACAGAGGTTCTTTCCATGCAACGAACCGATCGATCATTCATCGAAAGACGGACAGGAAAAGACAGAAGACGTCTTTTCTCAATTAAAGGGCTTTTTCTTAGCAAACAGGATAGGCGCAGATCCAAGGAAAGACGGTCGGATAGCGAAAACCGTCAAAATTGGATCCGTGTCAGCAAATGGTCCAGTGCGCCCTTGAAACAATTGAAAATATCCAAATTTCTTCTGAAAACATCCAAGTTTAGATAGAAATTCGCCATGTCATTGACCCTTCCAGAAAATGGCCATCGAATCAAACACCACCTGTTCTAACCTCCTTAATTATAAATGGTTTCAAACAGGGCCTTGACAGATTGCCACAATGTGGTACCTTCTGTCAGGGGTGATTAATCATTTCTTTTACACCTCATCCGCTTTTTGAACTCAGTTGAATCGCTTTTCACCCCTGTTACCTGCAACCCTTTTATTCGATGGTCCCGATCACAACTCACGTGAACGGTTTCATCGAGATCAGGAGTTCTTTTATGATACCTCCAGACAAATACCTGAAATTTGCCGTGTCAGTCCTGATAATCGCCGGATTGGTGGCTGCCAGCAATGTCGCCGTCTTTGCAAAAAATGATCAGATCGCCAAGCCATACGGTGTGGCGATCAGAGGTTATGACCCGGTGGCCTATTTCACGGAGAGCATGGCTGTTCAGGGCAGCAGCGAGTATTCGCATACATGGAATGAAGCCAGCTGGTATTTTTCGACGCCTGAACACCGCGATCTATTTGCGGAAAATCCCGGAAAATATGCCCCTAAACATGGGGGTTTCTGAGCGGTCAGTTTGATAGCCGGCAAGGTTGCCGACGATAACCCCGAAGAGTGGAAGATTATAGATGGAAAACTCTATTTAGGGTGGGCTGAACCCGATTAGCGGGATCTCTGCTTCGCTCCGACAAACGACGGGGAATACGTTCGCTATCGCGGTTCAAAGCCCTTGTCCATATGCCGGGAAAGCGACTCATGCCAGATCATCGATTTAATAGGAAGCTTACGGCGATATTGAGTGCGGACGTCGAGGGCTACAGCCGTTTGATGAGCCTGGACGAGGCCGATACCGTGGTCACGCTCAAGGCCTGCAGAGCCATTATAAGCCGCCTGATCAGCAGTTACCATGGACGGGTTGTCGATTCGCCGGGCGATAACCTGTTGGCAGAATTTGCCAGTGTTGTCGATGCCGTTCAATCTGCCCTTAAGATTCAGGAGGAACTAAAAACAAGTAATGATGCGCTGCCCGCCGATCGCCAGATGGCTTTCAGGATCGGCATCAATCTGGGCGATGTGATCGAGGATGGTGATCGCATATACGGCGATGGCGTCAATATCGCGGCCAGAATAGAAGGACTGGCGAAGAGCGGTGGCATTTGCATCTCCGGAAGTGCTTACGAGCAGATTCAAAACAAAGTCCCGATCGGATGCGAATTTATTGGCAAGCAAACCGTAAAAAACATCGCCACCCCCGTTCCCGTATTCAGGATCTGGAAAGATCCCCAGGCAACCGCTTGCACGGTTGCTTCCACTGCACGGCCAAAACCTAAAAAATCCTATTTAACCGCAGCCGTAGCGGCCGCCATTGTTTTGATCGCAGCCGCAGCCGTGGTTGTGTATCAAGCCAAAAGTCCCCCCTTGCAGGTTAGTGAGGATGTCGCCAGTCCGCTTGATAATATAGCCACTGGGCGAGCTTCCATTGCCGTCTTGCCATTTACTAACCTGAGCGATGACCCCAACCAGGACTATTTCAGCGACGGGATTACCAATGATATCATCACCGACTTGTCCAAATTCAGCGGGCTGGCCGTTACGGCAAGCAACACCGTATTTAAATATAAAGGAAAATCACCCGACATCAGGGAGTTGGGTCAAACGCTGAATGTGAAATACATTCTTGAAGGCAGCATTCAAAAAGCGGGTGACCACGTCCGTATCAATTCACAGCTCATCGATACCACCACCGGGAATCATCTCTGGGCCGATCGGTTTAACCGTCGGATCGAGGACATCTTCGAACTACAGGATGAAATCGTAGAGACAACGGTCAAAAAGCTGACCGTAAAGGTGAATCAGTCGGAACGGGCCATGGCCATGCGCAAAAGCACGGGCAACCTTAAAGCCTACGATTATTACCTGCAGGCCTATCATCATCACTATCAACGAACCCTCGACGGCAATATTAAAGCGCGACAATTATTTCAAGAAGCGATAGCGCTTGACCCCAATTACGCCGCTGCCTATGTGGGCCTGGCCCAAGTAAGAGAACGCGCTGTCAATTTCGGTTACACTGAATTTCCCAATGTGGTCCTCCAGGAGGCACTCGATCTGGCCAAAAAAGCAGTTCAATTGGATTATTCCAACGCCAGCGCCCACGGCGAATTGGGATATTTGTACATGCGGTATGGGGAGTATGATCTCGCCAGGAGCGAGCTTCAAAAGGCGATTGAGCTGAATCCGAACGACTATATCAGCTATCGGCATATGGGCGCCGTGCTGTTATATTCCGGCCACCCTGATGAATCACTTGCGTGGCACAAGAAACATTTTGAATACAATCCTGACATTTCTCCGGGCAGTTATATGAATGTTGGTATTGCGCATTATCTCATAGGTAATGACGATAATGCGATTGATTGGCTAAAGCAGGCAGCAACCAAATGGCCAACTTTCTTAGGCGCCCACATTATTTTAGCCTCAATTTATGGAAATGCCAATCAATTGGAAAAGGCCGAAGCTGAAAAGGCTGAAATTTTGCGTCTTTCACCCTTTTTTAAAATCAAATTCTATGGGCAGGCCTATCAAAATCAAGCGCATCGCGACAAGATTTTAAGTGGACTACGAAAAGCGGGGATGAGCTAGGAAAGAGGTCTGAATATAACCGTTAACCGATAATGTCTCTCAGCGTGCAACCTAACACCCATTCAATCGCTTATTCGATTTTTCTCATCCTACTTCTATATGGCGTTGGGTATACGGATTCAAAAGAAACATCGGCAAGCGGGCCCGTCACTACCATAATCCTGATTCGTCATGCAGAAAGAGACAACTTCTTCAATATTACGGAGCAGGGCGGTGAGCGTGCAAAAGCGTTGGTAAAGGCCGTTAACGATTTTGAAATAACGGCGATTTACAGCCCGGATCTTGGCCGCAATGTGGATACGGTAAGACCGCTGGCCAACCATTTGAAAATTGATATTACCCTCACGCCCAGAATCACCAAGTCTTCGATTGATCGGATAATCAATCAAATTAACACCACACACGCAGGAGAAGTGGTTCTGTTGGTCGGCAACGGATCGGGCAACCTGCGATCGCTTCATCATCGGTTAGGTGGGCAGGGAGATGGGCCGGATCAGTACGGGGAACTGTTTATTTACACCATCACGGATCGCGGTCCGGTCAAAGTTGTTAAATCGAGATACGGACCCTAGTGACATTAAGCGAGTTTATGCACACCTTCGTTCATTCTCATTTCTTCTTTTTTCAATCACACTGATCCTCCTGTCCATTACGATCCTTCTGTTACGTCCGGATCTTCGATCAGGAAAATGAATCGTCAAGTAGTATTGGCGTCTTTCTATTCCTCGTCGCCTGCCGCTTTTTTCAAAAACTGGAATCATAATATCCCCTGTAATTCATTTCGAATTTGATAAGATAACGTCTTGGCGTGATGGCCTGAGAATCCTGAGAGAGGGTTCTGACATCTGTGCCACGGTTAACCCCAATGTTGCATAAAAATATTTGAAAAGTTAGCTAAACTATTGGAAACATATTTGATATAGTCAAGTTGCTATCATTTTCTGGATGTCACGAATGGTGAAGTCCAAGAATGTCACAGTTTCTCTCATTTTTTTTACCTTTCAGGAAAGCTGGAGGACTTCAGATCCCCGTCTTCAACGGGATCTGCGACCCGCGTAGTCAAGGGATCGCGGTAGCCGATTACAGTTTCACCCTTGACG
>NZ_JASJGN010000122.1:0-7326 GCF_033791525.1 Desulfosarcina sp. | reverse complement strand
CCCTCGTGTTCGATGCGCGGGTAGCTGATCCCGGCATAGGAAGGGGTGAGGCTGGCCAGTTCGTTGAAAATGGTCTCGCTGTCCTTGTAGGACATGGCGTAACCCATACGCGTGGCGATTTCGCAGGTGATCTTCCAGTCGACCTAGGCCAACCCGGGTGGATCCACCGCCTTTCTCACCCGCTGCACCCGCCGCTCCGTATTGGAAAAGGTGCCATCCTTCTCGGCAAAACACTTGGAGGGCAACACCACGTCGGCCAGTTGAGCGGTTTCGGTAAGAAAGATATCCTGGACCACCAGAAAGTCGAGGTTTTTCAGGCTCTTTTCAGCATGGTTCAGATCGGGATCGGACACCAATGGGTTCTCGCCGATAATGTACAGGGCCTTGATCTCTCCGCTGTGGGCTTTGGGCACCATTTTCGTGACCGTAAGTCCCGGTTTGGTCGGCAGCCCAGTGACCTTCCAGGCCCGCTCCATTTTTTTAATGGCATCCAGGTTGTCCACCGCCTGGTAGCCGGTGAGCACGTTGGGAAGGCCGCCCAGATCGCAGGCGCCCTGGACGTTGTTCTGGCCGCGCAAGGGGTTGACCCCACCGCCCCGGATGCCCAGGTTGCCGCAGAGCATAGCCAGGTTGGCCAGCGACTTGACGTTATCAGTACCCGTGGTGTGCTGGGTGATGCCCATGCAGTAAAGGATGCTTCCCGCAGGTGCCTGGGCGTAAAGACGGGCCGCCTCGATTAATTTCTCGGCAGGGATACCGGTGATGGATTCGACATGCTCAGGGGTATACTTCTCCACCACCGCCTTCATTTCGTCGAACTTCTCCGTGCGATCCTCGACGAAGGTCTTGTCGTGCAGATCTTCTTTGATGATTACGTGCATCATGCCGTTGATCCAGGCCACGTCGGTCCCCAGGTTGGGCCGGAGCCAATGCTCGGCAAATTCGGTCATCTTGATCCGCCGCGGGTCCACCACGATGAGCTTAGCTCCCCGGCGGGTAACCGCCCGTTTGACGAACGTCGAAAGCACCGGATGGTTTTCCGAGGTATTGGAGCCGGTGATGAGGATGACGTCGGCCTCCTCGATATCGGCGATGGTGTTTGTCATGGCGCCACTTCCGAAAGCTGCGGCCAGACCGGCCACGGTGGAGCTATGTCAGAGCCGGGCGCAATGATCGATGTTGTTCGTCTTGAGCACCGCCCGGGTAAACTTGTGGGCGATGTAGTTCTCCTCGTTGGTGATGCGCGCCGAGGTGAATACGCCGATGCTGTCCCCGCCGTGGGTGTCGCGGATGCTCTTGAGCTTGCCGGCCACCAGATCGATGGCCTCTTCCCAGGTGGCTTTGCGAAAAGCACCGTTCTCCTTGATCAAGGGATCGGTAAGCCGCTGGTCGCTACCGATGAAATCGAAACCAAACCGTCCCTTGACGCACAGGCTGCCCTGGTTGGGGGCTTCGCCCTCGACACCGCTCACCTTGACCACCCGGTTGTCACGAACGTGAAGGTACATCTGACAGCCCACGCCGCAGTAGCTGCAGGTGGTCCGCACCTGTTGCGTTTCCCAGGGGCGGACATGGTAGCGCACATCCTTTTCCACCAGGGCCCCCACCGGGCAGACCTGCACGCATTCGCCACAAAAGACGCAGTCGGAATCTTTCAGCGGCCGGTCGCCTGCGGCGATGATTTTTGTGGCCGCACCACGGTAACCGAAGCTGATGGCATTGTTCACCTGCACCTCGTTGCAAGCCTGGATGCAGCGGCCGCAAAGGATGCAGCGGGAAAAATCCCTCACGATGAACGGGTTGACCGTCTCCATGGGATAGCGGGCCGGGGTTCCCTGAAAGCCCTCGCCGGTCACCTGGTAGCGGTAGGCCAGATCCTGAAGGCGGCAGTCTCCCCATACCGGACACAATTCTTCGCTGCCGTCGTCTTTTTCGACGCCCAGCTGAAACTGGGTCCAGTCGCTGTCGTCGCGTCCACGAACCGCACAATTGTGATTGCCCGAAGAGAGCATGAGTCGCAGGATCTCTTTGCGCGATGACACCACATCCGGCGATTCGGTGCGAACGACCATGTTGGGTACAGCTGGGGTGGAACAGGCCGGCAGCAGCGTCCGGGCCCCTTTTACCTCAACCACGCAGATCCGGCAGGCACCGGTGGGTGTGGTTCCCTTCAAGTGGCACAACGTCGGAATATCGATGTCGCCCCGTCGGGCCACGTCCAGGATCGTCTCCCCCGGTTCAATGGGAAGCTCGTTTCCGTTGATCACTATCAGGTTCGTCTGTTCCATATTCAGGTACTCCTTTGGGGAGGGTCCGTGGGTCAATTCACCAGCCTATTTTTCCTATAGAAAATCGGCCCTTTTGTCAATCCGGGAATACCTATCCATGATAATGTCGAAAAGAGATACCTTCGCTCAGATACCCACAAGAGCATTCATTTGTGATTGGGTTTTTAACGGGTTGCCTTTTTGACGGCGATTACCGTCGCCGGCCCGTTCTCGAAAGAAAGCACCGCCCGCCCCGTGAAGTCAACCCCATATATGCCAGGGCACCCAGGACACTGCCCGCAAAATCCGCAACCCCGTCCATCGCATCGGCTTGGCGAGCCGCCACGAAAGACTGGTGGATTTCATCACTCACGCCGAAAAGGGTGGCAAAGCAGACGCTGATCGCCAGCAGCTGAGCCGGGGACAGTCGACCCGGCCATGTCATCCTACAGGCCCGGTAGAACAAGGCGGCCAGAATTCCATAGGCTGCCATGTGCAAGACTTTGTCTTTCAGCGGGAAAAAAGGGCCGAAATCGGGCGACGGATAGTTGGACTGAACAACGATGGCCGCGCAGAGTGCGATAACCGGCAGCCAGTAAATTAAAAATGTTCTCCGGGCGGTTTTCATGGGGCATCAGGGAGAGTCAAATGTGCAGCCGCTTCAGCCGTCCCGGGAATCCGGTGAAAACCCCAGCGGCTAATGTACTGGCCTATTCGCCGAACATGTCCAGATTCAGGTGTCTGTCAGCCACGTGGGCCGTCACCTGCTCCATAAACTGGGTCATAGGGAGACCGTAGCGGACCGTGCCGTCCAGCGTACGAACGGATATGGTGCCGGCCGCCTGCTCTTTGGCGCCGCAGGTGAGAATCAGCGGGGTCTTGGCCAGCTGGGCTTCGCGAACCTTTCGGTTGAGACTTTCCGTACGATCATCCACCTCAACCCGCAATCCTGCGCCGGTCATTGTTTTGGCAATTTCCTCGGCAAATGGAATCAGATCATCGTTGATGGGCAACAAAACAGCCTGTACTGGTGCCAGCCAGATGGGAAACTTGCCTTCGAAATGCTCGATGAGAATTCCCAGAAACCGCTCGATGGAGCCGAACACCGTCCGGTGCAGCATGATGGGGCGGTGCTTCTCATTGTCCGCACCCACATAGGTCAGGTCGAAACGCTCGGGCAGGCTCATGTCCAGCTGAATGGTGCCGCACTGCCAGGTCCGTCCCAGGGCGTCATTGATGTGCAGGTCGATCTTGGGTCCGTAGAAGGCGCCATCCCCCTCGTTGATGCGGTATTCCTTGCCGTAGGCATCCAGCGCCGAGCGAAGGCCGTTGGTGGCCTGTTCCCACTGCTGATCGGTACCGATGGATTTTTCCGGTCGTGTGGACAGCTCCAGATGAAAACCGAGACCGAATTGGTTGTAGATCCGCTCCTCCAGTCGCAGCAGGTCGATAATCTCAGCCTGGATCTGTTCCGGCATCATGAAAAGATGGGCATCGTCCTGGTGAAAGGCCCGGACCCGGAACAGGCCGTTTAGCACGCCGGACAACTCATGGCGGTGCACCAAACCGATCTCCGCGGCCCTGATGGGCAGCTCCCGGTAGGAGTGGGGCCGGGTGCTGTAGAGCAGCATGCCGCCGGGACAGTTCATGGGCTTGATGGCATAGGCCTGCTGGTCCACCTCGGTGGTGTACATGTTCTCACGATAGTTCTCCCAGTGGCCGCTTTTCTCCCACAAGGCGCGCTGGAGAATGATGGGCGTCTTGGTTTCGACGTATCCGGCTTCCCTATGGGCATCGCGCCAGAAATCCAGCAGGGCGTTCCACACATCCATGCCCTTGGGATGGAAGAAAGGCATGCCCGGCGCATCGTCATGGAAGCTGAACAGATCCATGGCTGCGCCGATCTTGCGGTGGTTGCGTTTTTTAGCCTCTTCGAGAAAGTTGAGATACGCCTTGAGCTGCTTCTTATCGAAAAAGGCGGTGCCGTAGATCCGCTGAAGCTGGGCCTTGGATTGATCCGCCCGCCAGTAGGCACCGGAGACCCGCATCAATTTGACCGACCGCACAAACCCGGTGTGCGGCACGTGCGGCCCCCGACACAGGTCGGTAAACTCGCCTTGCTTGTAAAAGGAGATGGTGCCGTCGGCCAGATCGGAAATCATTTCGGTCTTGTAGGGTTCCTCCTTGTAAAATTCCAGGGCATCGGCCTTTGATATTTCATGGCGTTCGACGGGAATCTTCGCCTTGATGATGCGGTTCATCTCCGCTTCGATCTTGGGGAAGGCTTCTTCGGAGAGCGGCTCCATATCGATGTCGTAATAAAAACCGTCCTCAACTACCGGCCCGATGGTCAGTTTGGCATGGGGATAAAGGTTCAACACTGCCTGGGCCATGACGTGGGCGGCACTGTGGCGCATAATTTCCAGCGCTTCAGGATCCCGGGTGGTGATCAGCCGGACAGCGGTATCCTGTTTAATGGTCCGGTTCAGGTCCACCAGGTTGCCTTCTAATTCCATGGCCACGCAATCCCGGGCCAAGCCCTCGGAGATGCTCTTGGCCACAGCCAGTCCCGTGGGATATCCGTCAAAGGGTTTTCGACTTCCATCGGGAAGTGTGATATGAATCATTTTTTTATTGCCTTCCGTATAAAGGTTGTGCATGGCGTCAATAACGGACATCCAACAATTCATTATTAAAAAAACAACTTATGAAAAGTAGGGAAAAACCCTCTCCGGGTCAAGAGAAAAATATGGCCGCCGTCGCCGATCCGTCTTACCGCTTCATCCGAACGCCTGCCGAACTGGAACAGTTCGTTAGCCGGATCAGCCAGGAGAAAATCCTTGCCGTGGATCTAGAGGCGGACTCCATGTTTCACTTCCAGGAAAAAGTCTGTCTGCTGCAGATGGCCGGCAACGGTGAAAATGTGGTCATCGATCCCCTTGAAGTCAACGATCTTTCAGCCTTGGCCCCGATGTTCAAAGACAAGGACGTCTGTAAGGTGTTTCACGGTTCAGACTATGACGTTCGCTCCCTCTATCGTGATTTTTCAATCGAGATCAACAACCTGTTCGATACGCAGTTGGCCAGCATGTTCATGGGCCAACGGGAAACCAGCCTCGGAGCGGTAGTGTGCAACCGGTTCGGTATTCAGTTGGATAAACGCTACCAGAAAAAAGACTGGTCTCAACGTCCCCTGCCCGTCGGTATGATCGAATACGCCGCTTCCGACGTCTACCACCTGATTCCCCTCGCCCGGATGCTCATGGATGAATTGGAGGAAAAGGGCCGACTGGACTGGGTCAAGGAGGAGTGCGATTACCTGTCCGAGGTCAGGCCCATGGAAAACGGCAGCGATCCGTTGTTCCTCCGGTTCCGCGGAGCCGGCCGCCTGCCGCGGCGCAACCTGGCGGCGCTTGAGGGGTTGTTGCAATATCGCCGTAAACTGGCCGAGAAAAAAGACCGGCCCTTGTTCAAGGTCATTTCCAACACCGCATTGCTAAAAATCGCCACCGAAATGGCCCAGACCCCTCAAGCCATGGAAGCAGCCCGATGCTTGAGCGCCAAGCAGATCCGCATTTACGGCAAACCCCTATCCGCCATCGTAAAAAAAGCCAACGCTCTTGCCGAAAAGGACCTGCCCACCTATCCACGGAAGCGGCGACCTTCGGTGTCACCCAGGGTGCCCGAACGGATCAAGATCATCAAGGCCTGGCGCGATCGGCTGGCAGACGGTTTGGGACTGGATCCCGCCCTCCTGTTCAATAAGGCGCTGATGACCGCCATTGCCGTTAAAAAGCCTGCTGACCTTCAAGCGCTGCGAAACGTCGAGGGAATCCGCAACTGGCAGGTAAAGGCATTCGGGAAAGAGGTCCTGACCGTTCTATCCGCCCTGCCCTGACACCACACCATCGACACGCTTTCACTAACTTTACGACTTCTCGTAGGAGCAGCTTCCAGCCGCGATAAATAAAATCGACCGAAGCCGACTTATCGCGGCTGGAAGCCGCTCCTACAGACGATCTCAGAGCAAATTCACTCGGACCCGAATGTTGAACGGTTGATTCGATATGGGAGGGTTCATGGATTCTACGGCAGCATCCGGCAAGCCGGTGATGATCGACCGTCATAGCGGATCAGTGCCCCGTCGCTGGCCCGTCCCATGGCACAGTTGACCACGATCGTACTTCCAGTGGTTGTCACACCGGCCTGCTCGTGAATGTGACCGCAGAGGACCAATGCCGGCGAACGGCAATCCACCAGCCGTCTGACGGCCCGGCTGCCTGCATGGAACCGGCCCAGGACCCGGTCCCTGACGCCGTAGGGTGGCGGATGGGCAACCAGCACACTGCGGGCCCGCAACATGGTGGATACCCGGTTCACGGTTTCAGTCTCTTTGAAGCCCAATCGAGAATGAAAGGGAAGCGGCAGGGTGCCGCCGATACCAATAATTTCCACATCGCCAAAACGTGCCGCAGCCAGATGAATGGATCGAAGCCGGGTAAATGATGGCAGCAGGCGTGCCAGATGTCGAGGGTCACTGTTTCCCCGGATCAGCAGCACCGGCAAACCCAACCGATTCAACCCATCAAGCGTGACCTCCGGCTGCCGGCGTCTGGAAATGTCCCCGGCCAGCAACAAGATGTCCGGTCGATGGGCGGCAATCTGGCTGGCGAGACTTTTAATCCGTCGCGCATGACCGTGGATATCGGCTGCAGCGTAAATCAGCATTGTTCATTTCACCTTTCATCAACTATCAACGATATCATCGCAGACAATGGCAGGCGGGCCAATCTACAATAATTGCCTTGACAGGTAAACCGCTATGATGAAATCAGAGTTGACGGGTTGGTAAAAGCTCATCAGAGTGAATCGTTGATGCCCTCGTAAAAAGTCGCAATTCTGACAGATTCGTAAAAATGCCGAGATCAAGGCTTGCGGGCCGCGAAAGCGAGCTTCGGCGAGCGAATGGCAAATCGATCAAGATCCTTACGGCGAACATTCATGTTCCATCCCGAAAATACCGCTATCGCGGGTGCCGAAGGCAGTGTTCTTACGGTAC